>CAZGJW010000040.1:0-22192 GCA_964525675.1 uncultured Spirochaetota bacterium | reverse complement strand
GGATTTTGGCCAAACCATACTTCATGTTGGCCTTACAGAGGTAAGTAGCTCCATCCAGCAGGCCTGTAGAGAATATATGCGCCTCAGCTCGGGCCAAAAGTTCCTCATTAGAGTCCATGTTTCCCTCCAGGATTATTTAGCAAAGAAGACTAAAGTGAATTAAGAAAAATTTGGTTTTTGGCCACAATAGCCATCATCAGGCTCTCCTCCCTCTCATTATACTATTAGTTCATACTCTTTCTCATTATATCATGATTTTAAGAAACTTCATTTAAGTTATTGGAACAAGTTCAAGATACGCATTTATCTTCCTGAGAGATGTAAAACGTCCAGTATCTCCTATATCAGCCAAAAAAGCTAAGGCCATAAGCGGAGCTATCCCTTTGATTGTAATGAGCACTTTCATAGTATCACTACAGCTTCCGGTCGTTTTTATCGAGGAATCTATCAATAGCATCAAGCAGTTTTTCTGTGTTTATCTTTGTCCGAATTGATTCACTATTAACGATGCGGTGAGCTTACTAGCTGCCGGCTTCTTTATCCTTATGTGCTTCCTTGATCCGGATGAACTCTTTCTCTTTTAGTAAAAAAGTCTCGACAATTTCCGGATCAAATGAAGAGCCTGATCCCTCAATAATAATTTCTCTTGACTTTTCATGCGGGAAGGCTGGCTTGTAGACTCTTTTCGTGGTGAGGGCATCGTACACATCTGCAAGCGCTGTTATGCGTGCCGTAAGGGGGATCTCATCGTCCTTTAAACCTTTTGGGTAACCGCTTCCGTTCCATTTTTCATGATGATAATAGGCAATCTCCTTTCCCATATCCAGGAATGATTTTTCGATTCCACTAAGCTTGATGGCTGAAGCTATTGCGTCTCCACCTATCTCACTGTGACCTTTCATTATTTCAAACTCCTCTGTGGTTAGTTTCCCTGGTTTAAGGAGTATACTGTCCGGGATACCAACTTTTCCTATATCGTGAAGGGGAGTTGATTTATATATATTTTCAATATATTGATCTGTTATGTAATCTTGATATTTTGGTGATTTACTTAATTCGAGAGCCAGTACTCCAGCAAACTCTCTCATTCGCTCAAGGTGCTCGCCGGTTTCGGGATCCCGAAACTCCGCGAGTTTTGCAAGGGCAATTATCGTTACATCCTGTGTGCTGATTACTTGCTGCATCAATGATATATTGTCCTGCTTGAGCCTCTCCTGGTATTCTTTGTTTTCGTCATACAGTCTTTTCAATGATAGGAGTGACTTGAGCTTTGCTTTGAGAAAATGTATGTTGAATGGTTTTGCCAGGAAGTCATCGGCACCCATCTCCAATGCCTTGAGATGGCTTTTATCATCGCCAAGGCCTGTTATCACCACAATGGGTACTATTTTTGTATCCGGGTTGGATTTTAACCTCCTGCACACCTCATAGCCATCCATTTTTGGCATATTGAGATCGAGAATCAAGAGATCGGGACGATGCTCCTGAAAACGCTCGAGAGCTTCTTCACCATCTGAAGCCTCAATGATCGAATATCCCATTTGTGTCAGAAAAGTGCCCAGCATTTTTCGATTTGCATCCAGATCATCGACAACGAGTATTTTATGCATTTCTCCCATTGCATTTCCTTTGTCGTGTATGATTATATCTCCGGGAAACTTAATATTACCGGTATAGTAATCGACATCACCTAAAACCTCAAAGACTTCATGTACCCAAAAATTATTTTTCCAGAGCTAAAACCTGTAGATTCCCTCACTAAAGTTGACTAAATCTTAAAACATTCCCACATTAGAATCTTAAACCTTCAGGAGAGAGAGTAAGAAAAAGCGGGACTAATGCATACTGACCAGTTAGCAATTCGTCCCGCCTTCCAAACACTACCATCATTATACTGTACATTCAGCGGGAAGTCTACGACTTTGATAAACTTCATCATACGTTTGCCATACTATTTTTCTCTACTCCTTGTCCTGCCTGTCAGAGTGTGCATACTCTGAGAATGCACGCCTCTTACTGGAAATACTATTACACTGAGCCTTTGAGAATCAGGAGTTATATCTCTACGATTAAGAAACGAGGCATAAATTTCATATCGGCGCTTCAAGATGTGTTTGCTGACAATGCTTTATTGCCAGAAATAAAATACAGCTGAATAGTTACCAATCTTGGTAGTTTAGAACATGATTTTAAAAAACTTGTGGAGTTTAAGAAAAACGAAAATTTGAAATACACTCATGTTATCGAAGTCATTATTGGCAATGAAACCTCCTTTAGAGACGCAAAAGAACGCATAACGAAACTGAATAAATCTGAGGGGGAAGAGATTACAATTATAGAGTTCAATACAGATTCATGGAAGGCAAATGATTGGGAAATTAGGTATGCCGATGTGCCCAACATCGCCTAACGAAGCTGTAGGGCTCTCCTTTCATCAAATTCTTAAAAAATAAGAAATAAAAGAAATTATGGTCTTGGGATCATAAAAAATTGGGCTTGTCTTACAGCTTCGACAGGGGGTATCTAGCTATAGTGCTTCGTACCTCCACCCAAATCTCACCAGGCTGGACTTCAGGTATGCTAGGAGCCCTAGGTGAAATCGGTACGAAGATGGGGATAAAGACTGAGATACACTGCGGCGTAGATTATAAGGTTCAGCAGAACCTCGAATGGATCAAGGACAAGAGCGTTGCGCTGGCTTTGAAGCTCTCTCAGGTCGAAGAAAGGATCAAGACGGCCTCAGGGGAGAAGAAGGAGCTTCTGAGAACCAGGGACAGGCTTAAGAAGTATATCCACAAACTGAATCATGTGGCAAAGTCTCTTGTGGTGTGGCTCGATAAAAACAGTAAGGCTGATGTCGTTGTGAGTGGGACCGTCTTTCCAGGTGTATATATCGAGATATACCGTAAGTCGTATCTGGTTCCGCACGAAATGGAGGGGGTACGTTTTTTTCTCGATAAAGAGGGGGGAGTGGATGTAGAGCCGATTCTTTAGGGAGAGTTTGTCTTCACGGCACTGCACTATCACGAAAGGCCTGATGGTGTTTATGTACGCCGGCTGGTATTCTTTAGAATTTGCCTGATCTTCATAAGAAGCGTCTTCGGGGTGAACGGTTTCTGGAGAAAATTCTTTCCTGATTCGATGGACTCGATGCTTTCAACTGCGTTATCGGGATATCCGGAAATAAAAAGGATCGTCGTCTCAGGTGAAATGGCGAGTACCTCGCGGGCGAGTTCCGGCCCCCGCATGCCCGGCATTATTACGTCCGTTATCAAAAGGTCGATCTTTTCGGCCTGCTCCCCCCGGCAGATCGCGAGTGCTTCGTCGCTGTTGGACGCCTCTAGTACCCGGTAGCCGCTGTCCTTCAGCACAGAAGAGGCGATATCGCGAACAATATCTTCGTCTTCCACGATAAGGACCGTCTCGGACCCTATTAAGGCTTCCGTACAAGGCTCTTCTTCCTTGCCGTGGTTTTTAGATCCGGGTTCTACAATCGATGGAAAGTAGATCTTGAAGGTCGTGCCCTTCCCGAGCTCGCTGTAGCAGTGGATGTGCCCTCCTGACTGTTTGACGATGCCGTACACGGTCGACAGGCCGAGACCGGTCCCTTTCCCGATTTCCTTGGTCGTATAGAACGGCTCGAATATATGCGCCTGGGTCTCTTTGTTTATTCCGTGTCCCGTGTCCGTAACGGAAAGCATGACATATAACCCGGGCCTGATATCGATCCAATCCTTGCAGTCGTCCTCGTCCAGGTGGGCGGTAGCCGTTTCTATGCAGAGCTTTCCTCCTCCGGGCATTGCGTCACGGGAGTTGACAGCCAGGTTCATGATGATCTGCTCGACCTGGCTGCGGTCTGCCTTGATGATAACGGGTTTCTTTTGGAAGGCGGTTTTGAGCGCGATGTCCTCCCCGATGAGCTGTTTCATCATCTGCTCGATGTCACCTATTATCAGGTTGAGGTCGATGATCTGTGATTCCATTACCTGCCGGCTGGAGAAAGCGAGAAGTTGATGGGTGAGCTCCGCCGCGCGCTGTCCCGATGATTTGATCTGCTTGAGTATCGACACCAGTGAGTCATCGTCCTTCCGGGAAGAGAGGAGGTAGTCGGAGAAGCCGATGACTGCGGTCATCATATTGTTGAAGTCATGCGCAATGCCGCCAGCAAATCTGCCTATCGCTTCCATTCTTTGTGACAGCCTGAGTTGGTCTTCCAGGTTCTTTTTCTCCGTAATATCTTCCTTGAGCAAGATATAGTGTGTTATTGTTCCCTTTTCATTTTTAATCGGTGAGATTGTTGCATTCACCCAGTAGAGCGTTCCATCTTTCTTTTTGCTGTAAATTTCTCCCTTCCAAGTTACCCCCGAGCTTATTGTTTCCCAAAGCTTTTTATAGAACTCTTGTGGATGTTCTTCAGATTTAAGTACGGGTAAGGCCTTTCCCAAAAGCTCTTTATAACTGTAACCAGTTGTATCTGTGAATTTACTATTTAAGTATTCAATGTCTCCATTTATGTCGGTAATTACTATACTGATTGGACTCTGCTCAACAGCTATCGATAGCTTTCGAAGCTCCTCCTCTGCAAGCTTTCGTTCAGCGATGTCGGTGCTGGACCCGACCATGCGGATGGGATTTCCTGCCTCATCCCAAACTGCCTCCCCTCGAGTATAAAACCAGCGATACTCACCCGATTTGGTGCGCAGTCGGCTCTCTATGTGATACGGTACTCGCTCTTTGAAGTGAGTTTCTATTGCTAATTGTGTCGGTTCTCTATCGTCCGGATGTGTAATTGAGGTAAACGTATCGAAGCTGGCATAGATCTCATCGTCAGCGTACCCAAGCAGCTCCTTCATATGTGGGGACCAATATAACGTGTTGTTTTTAATATCCCAGTCCCATATACCGTCATTTGTGCCCTGAACAGCAAGAGCAAACCGCTCTTCACTGGCTCGTAAGGCCTCCTCAGCTTCCTTGCGCTCGGTGATGTCTTCAGATATCCCCAAAATATACAGCGGATTACCCTTCTCATCGGAAATTGGTATCTTCTTTGTATGTAGTATCCTTTCCCCCTCTTTTGTTCTTATTAGCTCTTCAGGAATTTCTTTCAATTGACCAGTTCTCAAAACCTCCCTGTCATTTTCCGTAAAAAAATCTGCCTGCTCCTTTGGGAAAATATCATAATCATTTTTACCAAGAATATTTTCATGATTATAACCAAACAGCATCTCGCCGGCCTTATTAAGTAATTTGAACCTCAATTCTTTGGCATCTTTAACAAAAACCGTATTGGGTATATTTTCTACGATGGAATCAAGAAACGTCTGGTTCTGCTTCAATTCTTCCTCCGCCTTCTTGCGCTCGGTAATATCAGATAAGGTTTGAACGGCTCCGGTTATATTATTATTTTTATCGAAAATAGGGTCTATGGTACTCATAAACCAATTGTTATTTAACTTTAGAATAGCGGTTTCTCTTTTTTGAGTTTTCAGCATGCCGTTGAAAAGACAATTTTCTTGATCCTTCACTTTATTACATATCAGCTCGCAGCATGTGCTCCCAACAATATCCTTTAAAGGCCTTTTCAGAATAGTAGCCATGGCATTGTTACATCGAATTATTTTTTTATCCGGGCTTATAAGAACAACACCGTTATCCATGGCATTGAAAGTGGTTTGCCATTCTCTTGCAGCTGTAAGTAATGCATTGTCAGCACGTTTTTTTTCCTCGCTTAATAGTTTCTTTTCCAGTGCGCTTTTGACAGCCGGGCTTATACGTACAATATGATCTTTTATAACATAGTCCGTTGCTCCAGCCTTCATGCACTCAACAGCAGTTTCTTCGTTCATGGAACCGGTACAGATGATAAAGGGGGTGGATGGAGCTAATTTCTTAACCAGCTCCAGGGCCTCCATGCCATTAAATTGCGGGAGCTGATAATCCGAGATGATAATGTCAGGCGCGAAGCCTTTCAGTTCTCTGAGGAAGTCTTTCTTTGTTACCACATGCTTTGATGAAAAATCTATTTTTTCTTTGCGCAGCTCACGCTTGACTAATTCGGCATCTGTGGGAACGTCTTCCAGTATTAGAAATTTAAGTTTCTTTTTCATCGGAATAACTCCGCAAATATCTTTTTTATCGTCATTGACTCAAATTGGGACTTCGGGTTTCAATGGCCCTTCTCTTTCCTGCAATAGGGAGAGCAATATAATCAAGAATGTGGCTTGTCCACATTACAGTTGTAATACGGCGGTTTATTCAGCAATACCCAGTAGAACCCCAGCTCCTGCACTGTATTGAGGAATTTATCAAAATCCACCGGTTTAACGATATAGCTGTTTACTCCCAGTTTGTAGCTCTCAACTATATCACGCTCTTCAGCCGAGGAGGTCAGAACTACAACCGGAATCACTTTTGCCCTTTTATCCTCTTTTATCTTTCGTAAAACTTCAAGCCCGTTTATTTTGGGAAGCTTAAGATCGAGGAGCACCATCTTCGGAGCATTTTCGATCTTTCTATGAGCGTAGGCGCCAATAGCAAAAATATAATCTAAAGCTTCTACGCCATCGGTCACAGTATGAACTTTGTTGGCAAGATTGTGCCTCTTAAGGGCTCTCAGTGTGAGCTCGACGTCTGCAGGATTGTCTTCAACCAAAAGGATTTCAACTGCATTTTCATCCATCATATAGCTCCTTCTATTATTGGAAGAGTAAAATAGAATGTTGCTCCTCCATTAACTTTCCCCTCGGCCCACACCCTTCCACCATGTCGGTGTATGACACGCTGCACAATGGCAAGCCCAACCCCAGTTCCTTCAAACTCTTTATCGCTGTGCAATCTTTGAAAAACCCCAAACAGCTTATTTACATACTCCATATCAAAACCGACTCCATTATCCTTTACATAGTAGATATTTTCCTTGCCCTTGGCCTCACCGTCAATTTCGATGACCGCATTCTCTTTGTTTTTTGTGAACTTGATGGCATTGGTCAGGAGATTTACGAATACCTCTCGAATCAGTGCAGGGTCCCCCTGAGCAGGTGGAAGGGTGTTAAGGTTTAATTTCAGTGCTCTTTCTGGATTGATGAATCTTAATTCCTCGAAGATGGATTTTGCGAGGTCTTCCATATTGACATTTGACTTTTTTATTTCTTTTCTCCCCAACCTGGAAAATGAGAGAAGATCGTCGATGAGCTGTCCCATCTTTTTTGTATTTGATTGAATGACATTCAATAATCTTTTTCCTTCGGAATCGAGAGTATCTGTATAATCTTCCATAAGTATATTAGAAAAGCCTGTGATAGCTCTTAGCGGCGACCGCAGGTCATGGGAGACAGAGTAAGAAAATGCCTCGAGCTCATTATTGACCTCCTTGAGCTCTGTAAGACTCTTTTCGAGCTCTAAGTTGAGCTTTCTTATCTGCCTGGCTGCCCAGTTTCGTTCTATGGCGTAGAGGATGGAGCGTTTCAGTAGATTGCTGTTAATTTGCCCTTTTACGAGATAATCTTGCGCTCCCTTCTTGACCGCATCCATTGCAATCCTTTCATCCTCGAGCCCGGACATGACAACAATTGGTAAATCCGGTGCCTGAGCTTTTACTTTTTTAAAGGTATCCAATTCCTGTGAATCCGGCAGGGTAAGGTCCAACAGGACAATATCGATCTTATCGTCTTTGAGACACTCCAATCCGGCTGCCAGACTATCGGCGCATCTCAATTCAGTATTGAACTGAGCGCTTTTCTCTTCATCCAGCATCTTTTTTGTAAGCTGGGTTGCAAACTTGCTATCCTCGATTAAGAGAACCTTGATATTATCAGCTTTCATTTCAATATATGCCTCGATTGCAGGTGATGCTTTCCAGTTGCGCCAACAAACTTTTATAATTTGAGACTTTCTCGTTCTTTAGAAGTTTGCCACATATAGTAATACCCTCGGATATTATGGAAATATTGTTGGAATCAAGATCAATGGTCTTCATCTCCGCATCTTTGAATATACGCTCAAGCGCCTGCGTTACTTCTTCCAGTTTTCCAAAACCGACTGCTCTTGAAGAGCTCTTGAGGGTATGCGCATATCTGAATAGATTCCGGAAAGTAAGGGAAGTCCCTTCTTTTTCTTCACGGATACCTCCTGTTTTAACTATCCCGGCTTCTCCTTCTCTCCTTTTAGCCTTTACACTCAAAGTGGAAAGGTCATTCTTCATCTTATCTATAAGCTCATGTGCCTCTTCATAAAAAACTTTCATCAATTCGTCATTATCAATTATCCCTGACATTGCTTCTTCTTTGATATCCTTTCTTTATTTATTCCAAATCACCGAGAGCCTCGATAATAGCAAGCAAAGTTTTAGGTGGCATAATGAAAACAAGATGCCCTTTGTGAATATCGCCGCTCACGAGAAAGTTGCTTTCGGTTATTACAGCATACTGTGATTCTAAAGACATTCGGGCGAGGATTTCTTCCAGTATGGCTCCCAGCATATCGTAGGCAAATCCCGGGACAGAATAGTCGATTCTTGTTTTCAGAAAATGTGACAGGGCCGTGGTGTAGTATCCCGTTACAATATTTCCCAGCTCTTTAAGAGCTGACAGCCCGATCTCATCCAGATCCTCAATTTTCTCTTTTTTCTGTTCGGTAAGAATATTGATGAGACCCAGAGATTCAGAGGGTGAAAGGATTAATAAGATACTTCCCGATAACCGGCCTTTAAGCATGAGATGGATTACCGTTACTGCCTCCTCAGCCCCTCCCAGAATTTCCGGTACCTTTTCAAGAGCTTCAACAATGATATTGGGGGCTGTGATATCTATTTTCTTTCCCAGCATCGATGATAGACTCGTAGCGGCATTCCCGGAAGCTATTGAGCTAATCTCTTTCAGCGCGTCCAGTTGCAGTTGGGTAAGATCTGTAAACACAATCATTATCCTTTTTTAAAATAACGACGATACATCCACAATAAGCGCTGCCTTCCCTGTGCTAAGGATTGTCGCACCGGATGCGTATTTTATTGCTTTCATGAGTCCTGTGAGAGGCTTTATGACGACTTCCTGCTGTCCCAATACACCATCGACGATCAGCCCCGCCTGTTTTGTGCCCAGCTCTACGACTACTACTGGAAAATGATTAATGACGGAAGAATATTCACTTCGTTCACCGGATCGATCTTCAATTTCATTGTCCTTTAGCTTCTGTGCTTTCTCATTCCCGAATCCAAATATCTTATTAAGCCTGATAAGAGGGAGCACCATGTCTCTGTAGGAAATTATCTCTTTGCTGTCAATGGATCTAACCTCCCCTGCAGCAACTTTAATCATTTCGATTACATAGGAGAGAGGAATACAGAAGGTCTCATCTTCAACATCGACAAGCATGCTTTTAACAATGGCCATCGACAAAGGCAGCCGAATGATAAATTTCGTGCCCTTATTGGGAATGGATTCTATATGAAATATGCCTCCCAGGGACTCTATCTTTGTTTTCGATGCATTCAACCCCATCCCCCTTCCAGCACTCTCGGTAACCTCTTTTATTCTGCTGAAACCGGGGTAGGTCGTAAGCAACACTATTTCTTCTGGAGAGAGGGATTGAAGCTCATCTTTTGTGATAATTCCTCTTTCAAGCGCAATCTTCTTTATCTCATTGGTGTTCATGCCGCGCCCGTCATCTGAAAGCTCAATAACAACAAAATCTCTTTCCCTCTTTGCGGTAAGCTTTATCTTGCCTCTCTCTGCTTTTTTTAACTTTTCCCTTCCTTTAGGATCCTCAATGCCATGAACAACCGCATTCTTTAAAAGATGGAGCAATGGTTCGTTTATCTCGTCCTGAATACTCCTGTCCATACCGATGTTGCTTCCGTCGATAAAAAAATCTATCTCCTTTTTCGAGTCTTTTGCAGTATCTCTCACCAGCCGGGGGTAGGGTGCGAAGATATACTCCAACGGCACAAGCCTTATTTGCAGTACCTGATCCTGAAGCCGGGCAGTCAATCTTGAAATCTCGTCAACAATTTCTACAAGCTCACCGTTCCTGGAGGTTTTAACGATCTGCGAGAGTTGGATTCTATTGATAACCAGCTCTCCTGTCGTATCCACGATGCTATCGATTTTGTTCAGGGGAACACGTACAGTTTGAGAATCCCTGGCAGAGAATATTTCTTCAGCCTGCTTCGTTTCGCTATTTTTGATATGAGAAATCTTTATTTTTTGCTTCTTGATTTCTTTACGATTCTCCGCTTCTTTTTGTATGCCGGAAGCAAGGACTTCAAATCTCTCCATCAATGGAGCTACGTCTACAGTTTTTAATTCTCCTTTTCTTACCTCTTCCACCAAATCGCTCAGAGTATCGAGTGATTTGAACAGTAAATCCACGGTGTCTGTTTTTACTTTCAGGTCGCCACTCTTCAACAGTGTGAAGGTATCCTCCATGGAATGGGTAAGCCGGGCGATATTCTCGTATTCCATGGTCTGGGCCATGCTCTTCAAAGTATGGCTCAGGCGAAACAGCTCATTGAGCAAGCCTGAATTCTTTGGATTTTTCTCAAGGTCGACAAGGAGATTATTCAATGCATTAAGGATCTCCTTTGCTTCACTCAGGAAGAGCTGTTTGTACTCGGATGTATCCACGCAACCCTCAGAAAAAATTAATATAGTTTACAGCCTCTCTTCTTAGGCTGTTCATCACTCAAACAATAAACTATTGTCTGTTCACTGCTCTCATGATCTCCTCTGCTACCCTGTGTAATGGAACCACCCTGTCGACCACTCCCGCCTCGATGGCTGACTTTGGCATCCCATAAACCATGCAGGTGGATTTATCCTCTGTTATCGTGTGTCCACCGTATTTCTTGATGGAGTGAAACCCTTCAGTGCCATCGTTGCCCATACCTGTTAAGATTACTCCTGTTGCATTCTTTCCGTATATCGGTGCGAGAGAAATCATTAATTTATCAGCCGTGATCAGAGGGTATTTATCTTGTTTTGAGAAGGGAATAAGGTGAATCAATTCCCCCTCCTTTTCCTTTGATTCAATCATACAGTGAAAGTTCGATGGCGCGACAAGAACCTTTCCCTGCTGTATAGGTTCCTGATCTTCTGCAACTTTCACCGACAGGATCGATTCATTATTCAGTCTTTCAGCGAGTGAAGTGACAAACTCGGCAGGTATATGTTGAACAACCACGACACCTCCATGCAGATCTTCCGACAGCTTCGGAATTACCTGGCTCAGTGCTCTCGGCCCCCCGGATGAGCTTGCAATGGCAACTATCTTATTTGTTGTCCTGGCTATCGGCTTTCGATCTTTATCTTTGGTCTCCTGTATTTTTACCGGAGTGAGCTTTTTTACATCCACGCGGGAAGCGAGCTTTATGTTCGATAAGAGGTCTCTTTTTATCTCTATTATATTCTGAGAGCTCAATTTCTTCGGCTTGCGGACAAGGCCGATCGCACCGTATTCCAGGGCTTTTATCGTCTCCTCACCCATAAATTGACTGAAGCCTGTCACCATCACCACAGGAGTCGGAAAATCCTCCATGATGTAGGCCACACAGGTCAGCCCGTCTATCTCAGGGAGCTCAATATCCATGGTAACCACGTCAGGTCTGAATTCCTCCACGTCCCTCAAGGCTTCCACTCCATCACGCGATACTTTAATGACCTCACATTCGGGATCGGAGCCAATCATCTCGCTCATCCACTTTCTCATAAAAGCGGAATCATCCACAACCAGGACTTGTATCTTCTTCATACCTCAGTACCTTCTTGACTCAAAACGCGCTGTTTTAACCACTACAGAGCCGTCCCTAATATTAAATATCACGGTGCGGCCAATATGGTCGCCTACCTCTGAAGCAACAATGCTGATATTGTGTTTCTTCAATTCCTTCTGCACAGCTTCTATATTTCTCTTGCCAACATCCATAGGGCTGTGAGAGAATATTATCTCAGGGAACATGTTTGCTCCTCCGAATATCTTGGCGTTCATAAACTGGATGTTTGCTCCCAGCCGCCTCATATCGGTTATCATTACGCCAATTGCTACGTCGGCGAATCTTATGGGATTGGAGCTATCATTTGCCTCTTTGATGGAAGGAAGCACGACGTGGGCCAGCCCGCCGATTTTTGTAAATTTGTCATAGAGCGTTAAAGCAATGCATGAGCCCAAACCAACTGCTGATATTATATTCGGTGATTCTGAAACCTTTATTTCTCCCATACCAACCGGTATCATCATTATATATGCCCGATATACGCAAATTATCCGTATTTAAGCTATCCAATTGCCATTATGCCGTTAACAACATCCTTTATCTTTGCAGTCTGAAAAGGTTTTACAATAAAATCTTTTGCTCCTGCCCGGAGATATTCTTCTACCACTGCCTCCTGACCCATAGCGCTTACCACTATTACCCTGGCTTCCGGGTCCTCCCTGACTATCTCCTTCAGAGCCGAAAGAGCATCCATTCCTTCGACCTCGGGCATTATTATGTCCAGGGTTGCAAGGTCAGGCCGAAGCTTCCTGAAAAGCTCTGTTGCCTCTTTGCCGTTCTCGGCTTCACCCACTATTGTATGCCCCTCTTCGGAGAGAATGGTAGATAGAATCTTTCGCATAAACTTGGAATCATCCACAATCAATATTTTGGCCATCTTGTTCCTCACTATTCATTATTTCATCTTTGACAATTCTTCCACCTCATGTGGAGCCAAAGTCTTCTTTAAATCCAGAAGAATAATAAGCCTTTTGTCCAATTTCCCCACTCCTTTGATGTAATCCCTTTTTATCTCATTCTGAATGAGCTCCGGCGTGGACTCGATGTTCTCTTCTGCTATCTTCAGCACACCAGGCACCTCATCAACCAGCATCCCGACTAATTGGTGATCGAGCTCGGTGACAATAATCCTTGCGTTTACGGTTGATTCCTCCTTTCCCGTGAGACCGAACTGACTGGCCAGATCCAAGACCGGTATTATTTGGCCGCGGAGGTTTGCCAGACCATGGATAAAAGAGGGAGCCTCAGGTATGTGGGTTATATTCTCGACTCTGATGATCTCTTTTACGGAACCGATATCGATTCCGAACTCATCTTTGCCGAGTCGGAAATTAATAACCTGAATTGTTTCTTCTACAGATTCTTCATCTTTTTCCGGCATAACAATGCCCCCTGTTTAGCATATTTTCAATTTTTTACATGTTTTCATCTTTCTCTCTCTCAGTCCGCATCTTTTCTCTAGCCTCGGCAAGCCTTTTAGCTAAAGGCACAGCAAACACCTTTCGTGTACCCGACATTGTCCTCTGCGGCTTCTTTGAAGCGGTATCCTCCTCTGTTTTAAACTCTGCCACCAAACCGTTCAAATCTATCCCCATCTGAGCGAGCGATTGGGCGGAAGAGGCCATCTCCTGCATGGTGGCAACCATCTGCTCTGTAGATGAGCTTGCCTGCTGTGTGGATGCCGATGCCTCCTCTGCAATGGTCGCTACTTCCTCGACGGATTTCGCCACCTGATTCGCATTAGCCGACATCTGCTGTGCTGCAGCAGAGATTTGATCGAGCATGGTCGCAACATTCCGATTTGCCTGCAGGATCTCCTCTATGGCCTGAGAGGTTTTGGCTACCACATCCTTCCCCTGGCTCACCTGGCCGAAGGTATTCTGCATGCTCTCTGCTGCCTCATTGGTATCCTTTATTGTCTGTTTGATGAGCTGTGCTATCCTGGATGCAGATTGTACCGAGCTTTCAGCAAGCTTGCGCACCTCTTCTGCGACAACAGCAAACCCCTTGCCTGCCTCCCCGGCCCTCGCTGCTTCTATTGCGGCATTCAAAGCCAGGAGATTCGTCTGATCGGCAACGTTGCTTATCACCTCTATAATCTCAGCCATCTGCTCGGAGCGCTCGCTCAGCTTGGTAACTGCCCCGGATGTGCTGTTTGTGGATTCGAAGATCTTATCCATAGTCGAAACCGTCTCGTTCACAGTCTCCGACACTTGCTGTGCCGATTGACTTGCCTGGGTGGATGCCGATGCTGCCTGCTGGGCGGATTGTGCTGTCTGTGAGACAGAGACGCTTAGCTGCTCCATGGCTCTGCTTGTTTCCTCGACTCTCTGTGCCTGTGTTTGCGAGCCTTTTGCGAGCTGCTGGATGGCTGACGATACCTGCTGGACGGATGCGTTTGTCTGCTGTGCCGCTGAGGAGAGCTGCTGGGAAGAGGAAGATACCTCTTCCGAAGAAGCGCGGGTGCGCATAACCATATTCTTTAGATTATCGACCATCTGTTTGAAAGAGCCTGCAAGTTTACCTATCTCGTCTTTTGTCATGGCCTCTATCTCAGGAGTCAGATCGCCTTTTGACACGATATCTGTTGCGTTTACTAGTGAGCCGATAGACCTTGTTATTCCCCTTGTAATGAACGTTCCTATAACGCTACCGAACGCCACAGAGACTATGACAACGATGATTGTCATAAGTATTGTGTTGCGGGAGTCTGAAGAAGCAATGGCATAGCGCTTATCTCTTGAATCATTTTCCACCTGGATGAATCTGTCAAATTCAACTCTTATCTGATCCATTAAATCCTTTGCAGTTCCTTCCTCGATCATGGCTGCCACATCAAGTATTGTTTCAGGATGCTGATTCATCTCATACCTGGCGTTGATCTCAGGTTTGGATGTATTTTCAAGCCAGTCATTGGACATTGATTCCACTTCGGCAAGAAGTCTTGAATTTGTTTGATCACCGGCCAATTGCCTGCGAAGGCTTGCAATATCATCTTTAAGGTTTTTTTGCCCGGTAGTAAAAGGCTCCAGGAAATTGTCTTTCCCTGTAATCAGAAATCCTCTTTTTCCTGACTGCAAGTCCGCTATGTCCCGCTCTATCGAGAGAGCTACTATTACTGCATCCCTGTTCCCTGTTCTTCTGAAATTAGCGATCATTCCATCAAGCATAGAACGGATATTGTCAGTTATGTCTTTACCTTCCTCCTTTGCCACACTCTCCTGGAGATAGTCTTCATCTACTGTGGCCTGGGCTACTTTTCTTGCCATGGCAATCTGTGGTTCAACTGCCTTTTCCTGCCACTCCTTAACCAGGCCCTCTATCTTTTCAAGCTGGCTCACCTGGCCCGGCTCATCGCTTACAAGCTTTTTTTCTTCAGCCATCAAACTCTTAAACTCAGTTACTCCTTTATTATAAGGTTCGAGGAATTCTTCTTTTTGTGTGATGCAGAAACCCCTCTGCCCGGTATCCATATCCACAACGAGTTTTGTGAGTTGAAGAGCATTTGCTATGACTGGAGTGTCATGTGTTGCGACAAAGGTAAACTGGTCAATTATATTGGTTACATTGATTAAAACCAGAACGCCAAAAGCAATCAACAACGCTATGATAACTCCGAATCCCAATGCCATTTTCTTACTGATATTCAGTTGCATCTTCTGCCTCCTTGTTCCCATAAGTGTATGGCTGAAAGCCAGCCGTACACTGTTGACTCATCTTTTCATGTACACTCTCTCCTTTAAATCAACTACATGAAAAAGATCTGTTATATTTGATGGAATGGTCTCTGTTTTGCCGAGAATGAGAAACCCGCCGACATTCATTGCATTATACAGATTGCGGAGGGCTTTCTCCTGCAGTGCTTTCTCGAAGTAGATAAGCAGATTTCTGCAAAGAACCAGGTCTGTGTTGAACTTCTGTCCGTCCAATATCAGATCATGATGCCTGAACCTGACCAGGTCTCTTACAATGTCATTGACAATATAATTATCCTGAAAACGGGTGAAATACTTGAACAAAATGTGTGGTTTTACCTTTTTTAAAGCCTCTCTGTCATATGAGGCCCACTGTGCTTTTTCCAGAGAGCTTTTATCGATATCCGTTGCAAGGATTTTAATGTCGAAACAATCCAATCTTCTCCCAATGGCTTCGCAGAATAGTATTGCCATGCTATATGCTTCCTGGCCAAAAGCAGACCCGCAGGACCAGGCATGAATTCTTTTCAATCCCCGATTTTGTTTTTGCTCCACAATATCAGGTATAATTTTGCTGCCAATAATATCAAAAACAGTCGGATCGCGAAAAAATTCGCTTACCTTTATAGTCAATAATTCTATCAGCCTGTCATACTCCCCCGGGTCTCTGTTTAAAAGCAGCACATAATCCCAATATGAGCCGCATCCTGCAAGATGCATCCTGTACTGTATTCTCCTTTCAAGAACTGCAGTCCGATATTCCCTGAAATCGAGATTTCTGTTTCTCTTTATCTTATCCAGAAGAAATTGAAATTCCCGCTCGTTTTCCATAAGCTTTACAAACAGGGATGATTTTGTTCGAATTTTTAAGCTTATATAATTTTGCTATGAGAAAATATTTACACCTCATTCATTTTATTTCTTTTTCGTTCCCTTTCTGGGTAAGCTTTTTGAGTACTTTTAAAACCTTTTCACAATCAGTTGATTTGTCAAAGAAGTAATCTGCTCCTGCTTCTATACATTTCTTTCGGTATTGGGGATAGGGGTAGTTTGTAAGAATTATTATCACAGGAGGAGTACTATTTTTCTTTATACTTGTAAGCACATCGATACCGTTTCCACCGGGCATTCTTAAATCCAATATCACTACATCCGGTTTCAATTTTTTAATCGATCTTATTGCTTCGTCCGCCGCTTTTGCCTCTCCCGCAATTCTCACATCAGGAATTTCCAAGAGCATGGATTTTAGGCGTTCACGGATAATGGCTGAATCATCTACGATAAATACTTTCATGATTATGGTTTTATCCATTAAGATCCTGGTTTTTTGTACCAGAATTTCATGCAAAGCTGACTATCTATACTGTTACAATTACTTGTAATTACATTCTAGAGGTAAAAACCATTAGGCAGGTGTTGGTTTGCACCTTTTAAGTTTGAAAGTTAACTTGCCTATTATTATTTTAAGACTTTAGGGGGTTCTTTTCTGTAGGGCTCTGTCTGATTTATTTGTAGGATTTTGGCTTTGTATATTGTCGGTGTTTGTCCTACAAACTGGGGAATGTCTTGTTTTACATTTCAAATCCCAATGATACTTTTATAGTGTTTAATACGTTTTTTAGGTCATCATTTGTTAAATGACCGGCTCTAGAAATAATTAATCTGCTGTCCAGAGTAAATATTTTCATACGTGCAACACACGGTTTTTTTAATCCAGATTTTTGCCAATTTTTTATTTTTATATCATTATACCAGGAACTTTTTGTTGCACTTGTTATCATCATCAAGATTGTGTTACGGTTATTCTTGTTGAATGCTTCAGTTGAAATAACAAGAGCTTTTCTTCTCTTCGATCTTGGTAAATCACTAAAAGGAAATGGAACTTCTGCAATATCAAACTGCTTACAGATCATCATCTTCGGGACCACTCCATTCTGTGAGAGTACTTTCGATTGCTATTGCCCATTCAAGATCAATACCTTCAGCTTTACAAATCCGTACTATATCGTCTTCGATTTCATATTTAATAGCATCTCCCGGCTTAATTTTTAATACTTTTCTTACAGAGGATGGTATTGTTGTTTGACCTTTTTTTGATATTGTGCTGACAAGAGGTTTATGATCATTCATTAAAATCACCTTAAGTTGGAAGTAAAGGGGTAAGGAGTCTTTACATTACAATAATATTAATTTGCACAAATATCAATAATTTTTTCATAATACAAGGGCAATCAGTTATAAGCCTTCAGCAGATGTCATCTGAATACTAGTGGCTGAGATCTAAGCACCGACAGCCTCCTGCCTCAAGTCTTTAGACCAGTCCGTTCAGAATGGCATAATATGTAAGCTGGGCGTTATTGTCCATATTCATTTTTTTGAGGATCCTTGTGCGGTAGGTGCTAATTGTTTTTACGCTCAATGTGAGATTACCGGCAATTTCTGTCAAAGTTTTTCCTGATGCGATAAGGACGAGAATCTGATACTCGCGATCTGAGAGGGTTTCGTGAAGGGGTTTTTCTTTATCCGCATTTAGCTCGAGTGCGAGCTTTTCCGCAACTGTTTGACTTATATATTTTCTGCCTGTGACGATCTTTCTGATCGCATTTATAAGCTCATCCGATGCGCTCTCTTTTGTGAGATAACCCGAAGCTCCAGCTCTCAGGACTCGAACAGCATACTGCTCTGCAGGGTGCATGCTCAATACTAATACTGGAAGGTCAGGTTTTATACTTTTTATCTGCTTCAGTGCGTCAAGCCCGTTCAATCCAGGCATTGAGATGTCTAATAATACAATGTCATAGTGGCCTTCTCTTAATATTTTTAGTAGCTCCTGACCATTAGCGGCTTCACCTGCAACCTTTATATCTTGAGTTTCGTTCAGTATCTGTTTCAGGCCTTCGCGAACGATTGTATGGTCATCAGTGATGATTATTTTTATTGGCATAGCTGCTCCTTATCAGCTAACAGGCACACTTACCCTTACCATTGTTCCTCTTCCCGGTTTTCCGTTAATCTTCACATTGCCGCCGAGGTGATATACACGTTCTTTGATTCCGAGCAGTCCAAAGGATTTTGGATCATTAATCTTCTCATCTGCGATACCTGTACCGTTGTCATGGATGATAAAGATCAATTTATCAATTTCTTTTTTTAAAGTTATCTTTACCTTTGTTGCCTTTGCATGACGGGCTATGTTTGTTAACGCTTCCTGAAGTATTCTATATAATGTTATTGATATATTTGTGCCGATAATTATATCTTCCGGCCCAAAATTTATAACACAGAAAATGCCCGTCCTCTGCTGGAACTCATCTGCCTCCCACTCGATCGCTGCTGGTAGGCCGAAGTCGTCTATAATAGAGGGTCTGAGGTATGAGCTTATCTTTTTTACCTTTTGTATGGTCTCATTTATAAGATTGAACATGGTCTCTATTTTTTCTGATACGGTCTTTTGTTCGGGATAGATCTTTTTGTTGAGCCACGAGATGTCCATCTTGAGGGCTGTGAGCGCCTGGCCAAGCTCGTCATGAATCTCACGTGAGATTCTTTTTCGCTCTTCCTCCCTCCCATACTCAAGGTGAGAAGAGAGGGTCCTGAGCTGCTCATGCGACTCTTCCAATTCTTTTAATATCTTTTCCTGTTCTGTTATGTCTACCTCTGAAACAAGCAATCTGGAGTAGGTGTCTTCATATCCCGGCAGCACAGCCCATCTTACGATTCTGTCAACCTTATCACCTATTAGGGTTCTTGTTGAAGATTGAAATTGGATGAACGATTTGCCCTGTGCTACAGCGATAATCTCCTCGATAAAGGTTTTATATGTCTCATCCGTAAAGATATTTCTCAGGTCGGAGATTATATGCTTTTTGTTGATCGCATGATATTTATCTAAGGTTGCCTTATTCGTATCCAGGATCTTTACCAGTGCTGTGCACTCGCGTACGATTTCTGGATGTTTCTCGAGATATCTTCTGAAATCATTAATACCTCGTTTTTTTAACTTATCGATATATTCTTTAACCTCTGAGAAGTCCTCCTCCCAGAGAGGAATAGGCGAATATTCGAAGAGGCTGTAGTATCTCTTTTGGCTTTCTTGAAGAGCGTCCTGATCCTTTTTTCGCTCTGATATATCCTTCACAACACTTACCCAGCCTGTTCGGTTACCTTTTTCGTCTGCTAATGGGAAGATACTATGCTCGGTTGAAAAGATCTGTTCATTTTTTCTCTTCATCTCGAATTCGAAGGACGAGAGATATCCCTGTTTTTTTATAGTTGCATATAATTTTTCTTGAAGCTCTAGGAGTGCATTCTTGTTTACGTGAAGAAATGCTGTCGTTCTTCCAATCATTTCATGTTTTTCGTAACCAAAAATCTTTGTTGCTGCTGTATTGCAATCGATTATTGTTGGAGCATCTTTACTGTCTAGAATAAATACTGCACTGTCTAGGCTTGCAAAGGATTTTTCAAGAAGCTCTTTTGATTTTCGTATTTCTTCTTCCGCTTTTCTCTGCTCTGTGATATCCTCTCCTGAGCTAAGGTGTCCGATGATGCTTCCTTTTTCATCCCTTAAAATTGTGTTGTGCCATGCGACTAACCTTTCTTCTCCCTGTTTATTCAGAATTTGATTTTCAAAATATTCAGCGGCTTTTACTTTTCCTGATAAAAGCATCTCAGAAGCAGGTTTTACTTTATCTACTAATCTTCTAGGTATGAAATTATCGAACCAGTTTTTACCGACGATCTCTTCCTCTTTAAAGCCTAAAACTTCACAACCCTTTCTATTTATCAGTGTAACTATTCCTTCAGTATTAATCGCAACTACTATAACTTCTGCAATGTCGAGATATCTTTGAGCTCTGTCTCTTTCTTTTCGTAGTTCTTCCTCAGCTTTTTTACGTTCTGTGATGTTTGTAATAATGGCATTGAAGCCGAGTATCTTGCCTTTGTAAATATAAGCAGTGGGAACAGAATGCATATAAAGCTCATGTCCATTTTTGTGGATTCCTCTGAAATCCAGTTCAACTTGCTTCCTTGGGTGTTTGAATGCCTCCAAAGATATCTTCATTAACCTTTTTTTATCATCTGGATGAATTAAATCGATAATGGGGTTGCCTATTAACTCTTCCTTTGAAAAGCCCATCATTTTACATAATGCATTATTGACATAGGTGAACCTTCCTTTCAAATTTATTGTTACTACTCCT
This sequence comes from uncultured Spirochaetota bacterium, assembly GCA_964525675.1. Lineage (GTDB taxonomy): Bacteria > Spirochaetota > B62-G9 > B62-G9 > DRHN01 > CAYSRJ01. The sequence continues at coordinate 1,529 of CAZGJW010000040.1, read as the reverse complement.
GCGACTGCTCGTTCGACCAGGCTTCGATATTTTTGCTCACTTTTGGAAAGTTCTTCTTCTATCTCCTTTGCGATCTTTAATAGACCCTTTTTCTCACTTTGGAATAGGTTTTTTAATTGTTCATTTTCTTTCTCTATTTTTTTTTGCTTAGTTATATCCTTCACTATTGCTATTATTGTTTTTTCCTTTAGAGAAGGATCATCAATAATATGTGCATTCAGGCTCAGCCACTTATTTTCATTATTTTGTTTTTTAACGTAGTACTCAAAGCCATAGATTTCTTTTTTCTTTGAGAGCTGTTTTTTTATCTGTGAGTATACGCTTGCATTCGGTATTACGGTTTTTATTGATTTTCCCTTTAATGAATCCGGATTACAAGCAATATTGAAAAGGCTAAGGAGTTCCTTATTAACATAGAGTATCTTACCTCTATCAAAGGTGTATTGAAAAATCCCGTCTTTAGTTACCTGCAGTAACTTCTCACAGAGTGCATCCATGGTTTTTTCCCTTTCATTATTGATAACTACCAATATTTCTTAATTAGTGTCTGACCGAAAATTCCTTTTTCGGTTGAATTCCGACAGAATTTTGCTCCCTGCCAGCTAAGACATATCCGAAGAAGATTTAGTAAAATCACAAAACCTTAACCTGTGATTTGTATCCTAATTCATTATAATACATAGAATTATACTATAATATCGAAAAAATGGCAACAGAAATATATTTCATTTTTACAAATCTTCACCTTGTTAAATGCAGTCCAATTCGCTGAAACACATAATCTTACATGCTTTTCGGTCAGACATTAATTACTACTCGAATGTAATGGGGATTTTCTCATGAGACATCAACAACCGCCTATATTATCAATATCGTAATATAGATAATTGTAATTAGGATAATAGTTAAAATACCTTTAAATATGGTAGTATGATTTATTCTTTTTCTGCATACAATCAATAAATAGTATTATTAGTATGACAGTGATTGCCTATTGTGCCATAAAGACCCATATTCTATAAATGGCATCTCATGTCTTCCAACATGGTGAATAATTCTTTATATTACAATAAATTAAAAATAGATTTAAATAATGATTATGGAATAAAAATTGCTTTTTTATAAGTGGAAGATAAAGCTTTTCGGGCTCTGGTTCTAATGGAAACGTATATCTCTCAACGAGACTAAACAATCTGCTCTCAGAAGCAGAAAATGAAGCGAAAAGCCTCAGAGACGAGTACACCGGGTATCATTTCAGTATAGCATGCGAGGAATGAATCAATGCCGACAAGCACAGAAACAGCAGATGCGACCATACCAGAGACCGGTGATGAAGGGAAAGGTCGTCTCTCATTGCGGCCGACCTGTTTTCTGCTGGGCAGGCTTGGCCTTATCCTTCTACTGGCAGGCATCCTTTTGGCTGCATGGAATGGTCAGACAGTCGTTGTTATCCTGCTTGGTTTGACACTCTCATCTGCGGGAATAGCCAGGCTGTGGAGTCGGTTTTCTCTGGTAGGTGTCGGTTGCGA
>CAZGJW010000039.1:0-22363 GCA_964525675.1 uncultured Spirochaetota bacterium | reverse complement strand
CCCTGCTTTCGATTCCCTCTTCCTTTCAGGAGCAGAAGGTCTTTCTGATGAAACGGTTGTTCTTTCAGCAGGAGACTCCTCCAGAGCAGCGGTGCCTTCAGACGGCTTCATCTCTTTCGCCTGCAGGGTACCTTCTGAGGCAGGGGGTTCAGACGGCTTCGTTTTTTGCACATGCTCAGTTTTTTCAGGCTTCACTTCTTCAGGCTTTTCTTCTTCACGTTTTTCATAAGGCAGAGCCCGGGTATTGTTTATCTCTTTATCAACAACAACAGGTTCCTGACGCTTCATTGGCCGGGTCACCTGGAGCACAAAGATAACCGCAATCACCATTACGGCAACCGCCGAAAGCTCAAGCGGTATTTTAAAGCGCGGCGGGCTGAACAAGGTGTGAAAAAGCGTTCGCTCCTCAGGGCTTTCCTCGATCCTCCTGTGAACCCGTTCCAGAAAATCTTTCGGAGCCCTGACCTTTTCAAGGCCCTTCATGTTTGAAAGATGCTGTTTCAAATATTCAAGCTCTTTTGCACACCGCGCACAGGATTGAAGGTGCTGTGCAACCTCCTGCGCGGTCGATTGATCGAGCTCGCCCTCGATGTAATCCTGCAAATATTTTTGCACCTTTCTGCAGTTCATCTATACCATCCCCTTCAGTACATCCCTCAGTCTCCGCCGGGCGCGGGCCAGTTTTGACTTTACGGTTCCCGGATTCAACCCGCTAAGCTTCGATATTTCATCGTACGGCAGACCCTCGATATCACGAAGCACCACAACCATACGCTGGGCCTCAGGAAGAGACTGAATGGCACTTTGGATGAGCCGGTTCATCTCCTTTTTTTCAAATGCATGCGACGGGGAGGCTCCGTTGTCCCGTACATCGATGCCCGGAACCTCATTGTCAGGATCCCCGTTGAGACGCACCATGCTCCGATTGCGCCTGTGCGATGCCGATGCAAGTCTGTTTTTACAGCTATTAATTGTAATTCTGTACAGCCAGGTGGAAAACTTCGATTCGAAGCGAAACTTCTCAATCGACCGGTACACCCTGACAAAGACATCCTGTGCACAGTCATCGGCCTCATCGTAATCACCGAGCATCCTGTAGCAAATATTGAACACCCTGTCCTGGTACCTTACAACAAGTGTATCGAACGCACTGCGCTTCCCCTCGAGAAAATCCTGTATGACGGCCGTGTCCGTATCACTTTCTTCCAGTACTCTCGCACGCGTATTCTCTTTATCCATTTAGACCGATTCATCCCCGGAAAGTTCCCGTTTTTACTATATCTGCTCCAAGCCTTCGTGTAAAATAAAAATATTCATGTGACTCAATCCAATATATTGTACACATTCCTATAATTTTTACATTATACCCTTGACTAAAACAAAATCCTCTAGTATGAATGTACAATTATTAAAAGGAAAAAATGCGTCCTTATGCCCAACACAAAAACGCTCATTCTCATCAAACCTGACGGCCTGTCAAAATCTCTGACCGGCAATATACTCACCCGTTTCAGTGAGACTCGCCTTGAAATCATCGGGGCCAAGATTATTCGAGTGTCTCGGGAACTCGCCGAAAAGCACTACGCCATGCACAGGGATAAGCCGTTCTATGAAGAACTTATCGACTACATAATGGGAGTACTGCACAAACGGCATAAGGTTATGGCTCTTGTCTACCACGGCAAAGACGCAATCGAAAAGATACGTGAGATATGCGGCAACACGAACCCCGAGCTCGCAGAGCCTGAATCAATCAGGGGGCAGTACGGCCGTATACTCACAAGCGGTCTGTTCGAAAACGTCGTTCATGCGAGCGACTCGGTCAAGACGGCTGAACAAGAGATAAAACTCTGGTTCGAACCGGACGAAATCATCTACGACCTCTACCCATCCAGAGAAATTATCATTAAAAATTACAAAAAACGGGTATGGGTGGATTGAAAAAACTTTTATTCGGAAAATGCACAGAGGCAACCGATAAAAGGAGAATAACTATTTCGTTTTTGGGGGAGAATGCGTTATCCGCCAGAGGAAAAACTTTAACCGTTTGAACAGGGATGGCTGTTCTTTTTTGTCCTTCTTCGGATTATACCCGCTTTTCATATAATCCCTGTCAGCAAGTCCCACAGCCGCACGCCCCCGTATTGTTTTATCAGCACATAATCATTCAGACGCTTCGCGTCCGAATACCGTCGCCGGTGCACCGTACACTACAGTGCTAATATAACGGCAAATACTATGCCTGTGGGCGTTTTTTTGCGACCGCCTTGTCGATCATCTTCTCCATAGTAAACTTCGGCCGGTAGCCGAGCATCTTCTCGGCCCGGTCATTTCGCAGCTCGTAGGGCTCGATGCCTTTGACCCTTGCACTGTCCCATACCACGCCGAGACCGTCCGCAAGCCTTTCGATCACATCCAGGTATTTGAACGGATCGGGCCCGGCAAGGTTGTAAATATTGTTCTTTGCGGTTTTGCAGTTCTCGATACCGAGTGTAATCCCGTCCGCGATATCCTGCGGGTCAGCGATCTGGTCGACAGCGGACTGGCCGCTCATGCATAACGGGGCAAAAACACCCTTTCCGCCTGCGAGCTTCTGCGCCAGTCTTTTCCTGTCCTCCTCTGCTATACCATCCTCCCAGAACTCGTAGCCGAATACGCGTAAAAGCTCCTCTTCTTCGAGACACCAGCAGATACGTACGATCAGCCATGGCATACCGTACAGCTTTCCGTAATTCCGGCACAGGGATTCACAGGCTATCTTCGCAAGGGCATAAAATCTCGAAGGAAAGAACTCTGTATCCTCGGTGATGGGGGCGTCGAACTTCCGCGGGCCCGTTGCATACACCGCATCGGTGCTCGCGTAGAGAAAGACTTTCAAATTTTTCATTTGATACGACGCTTCGAGCAGGTTATACGTCCCCCTGATAATACTCTCGAAGAGCTGGTTGTTCTCCTTCTCGTATACCGCCGGTGGAAACATGTCCCATGCGGCTGCGAGGTGGCAGACCGCGTCACAGCCTTCAACCGCCTCTTTCAGCCCCCCCTGATCGAGTATGTCACCTTTCACAAACTCAAAGTTCGAATGCGAGATTCCCTCAGGCCTGTGACGGTGTATAAGCGCACGCACACGGTACCCGCGTTCGAGCAGGTTTGCCAATACGTTCCGTCCGATTCTCCCGGATCCGCCGGTAAGAAAAACCGTCATTGTCTTCTCCTTGTATGAAACAACCAGAAGATTTTTGCCTCAGAAAAAAAAGTTCTGCCGCCGGTCACACGTGAAATTCCATCAAATAACACCAAGTTTTTTCAGAGAATCCCTCAGTTTTTTCGATTCAGCATTCGTGAGAACCTTATCAGGCCTCCGCACGCCGCCAGCTCTAATGCCACGGAACTCGAGCGCCTTCTTGAAGGATGCATTGTCCCGCCCGCAGGCAAGCACACCGCGAAGCCGATCGATATCCTGCTGGATTTTCCGTGCCAGAGTGAGGTCTCCCTCTGCAACAGCGTTATATATCTCCACAAACGGCTCGGGAAATGCAGATGCATTGCCAGAAACGAGCCCGCCGGCGCCGCAGGCAAGGGATGGCAGGATGATTCCGTCATTCCCGTTGAAGATCGAACACTTTTCTCCTGAAAGCCGGATGAATTCGATAATCTGAAACATATCATCGTTGCTGTTTTTCAAACCGACGAGGCTGTCGATTTCTTTCAGAAGCCTTTCAAAAAGCGTGTGGCTCATATTGTTCCCGGTGAATACCGGTATGTTGTAGATAAAAAGCGGAAACCCCGGTACCGCTTCCGCCACACGCATGAAATGCGTATAGAGAAGCTCATCGTTATATCGATAGTAGTAGGGAAATACCACACCAACTGCATCGGCGCCGATTTCCCTGCTGTGCTTCGCAAGGACAATCGTTTCTTCTGTAGTGATACACCCGGCCTGCACGATGACTTTCACCCTTCCCCTGAGCTCCTTTACAGCAGTTTCGGCAACCGACTTTCGCTCCTCCAACGTCAAAAGGGGACCTTCTCCGGTTGTACCGCAGCAGAAAACTCCCTGTACTCCCTTTCCGGCCATGAAGCTGCAGTAATCGCTAAAGGCGTCAAGATCCACTTTTCTCCCGCCGTCCGTCAACGGTGTTATGAGAGCGGGAACCACACCTCTCCATTCTGACATTTTATCACTCCTTCCTGCGCATCTTTATTGCAAAATCCCGCGCCTTCCCGAGATCTTCTTCGGTATCCACGCTGAGCGGGATATACTCCATGCCAGTGAGAACGACCTTTATCCTGTACCCATGTTCCAGCGCCCTGAGCTGCTCGAGTGCCTCGGTTTTTTCCAGAACTGTCGCGTTCAGCGAAGAAAAACGCATGAGAAAATCCTTCCTGTAGGCATAGATACCTATATGTTCGTATGCATGAAATCCTTTCCTGTACCGAGGATACGGTATGAGCGATCTGGAAAAATAGAGTGCGAACCCTGCTGCATCAGCAACTACCTTCACCACATTGGGATTTTGCAGATCATCCTCATCGGTTATTTCATGCATCGAAGTGCACATGGGTATGCTTTCATCATGAACGAGCGGATCAACGATTTCATCGATCATGCCCGGTTTTACAAAGGGCTCATCCCCCTGAATATTAACCACAATATCGACGTCCATACTGCCCGCGATCTCGGCAACTCGATCTGTGCCGGTTGAATGGTCCGGTGATGTCATCACCGCCCTTCCCCCGTATTTTTCAACCGCCTCAATAACACGCCTGTCGTCCGTGGCGACTATCACCTCATCGAGCAGTGCCGACCCGGCCGCACTCTCGTACACCCATTGCACCATCGGTTTGCCGTTTATGTCGGCAAGCGGTTTGCCCGGAAGCCTCGTTGATTTGTACCGGGCAGGGATGACTCCTATGGCGTTCATATGGTTTCTCCGAAGCCGCCACTTTTAACTCCGTTTCTCATCTTCTGCAGGTCCAAAATGTCCACAGTATCGACGATCCAATCCCGCATCTCTTTTCCCTTCTCAGACTCCTGCGGAAAGGAGATAAAATCAAGCTCCGTGGAAAGTGCATCACTCACCCGTGAAGCGATAATCGGCCATATCGCCCCGATATCCCCGACAACCGGTATGCTGCCCTCGAGGCGCGCAAACCCTGACATCTCCATTCTGAACGGCACCTTCAATGTCTTCGTCTTCGGCAGCCCCCGGTCGACCTTCTCCTGCACTCCGCCTTCCGTACGCTCCATCTCCCACACCTTCTGGAGATTCGTATCCAGGTCAATTCGCACAATAGTCCTGCCCTCGAGCGAATACGTAAATCCGCCGTCCCATGCAGTCCATACACCGTGTCCGGTATAGGTTTCAAAGGGACCATCGTGTATCTCCTGGGACAGTGCGATGCCGGACTCTATAATAACCGAAGCTTCCGACAGAATCTCAGCGACAATACGCGACCGCTGTTTTACCGGGATGCTGTCGGAAACAGCAAGCCCTACCATACCACCGCCGACAAGCTGGGGAACGGACACAATAACCGGTATACCGTTCGCCGCGCCCGCGCCGAGCATTGTCCGCCTGTCAGCGCCGAGCCCCGCAATGAGCTCGAACGGCCTCCCCGTCATCCTTGAAAGTGCCTCGACCTCCATCGCTACACGCTCTGTTCTGAGCCCGACAGGATAGGCCATATTACCGGCAGCCTTTATTATGACGTCCCCTTTTGCTTTCTTCACCCGTTCGATAAGAGCGGTATCGATAATCATCTCTTTTTTCAGAGAATCGAGCACTGCCTCATCGATGAGCGTTATCTCGAAAATACCTCCTCGCGGGAGGAGGTCTTTATCCATACCGAGTGATGCACCGCTCACCCGTTTTACACGGTCGAGGCTTCCCGCCATTTCATGAGCAACAACTGCGGAGCTCGTAATAACGCCGTCAACAATCTTTTTTTCAATGAGCTCGGCAATGAGCGTGCTGACCCCTTCATGTATGTTCGGGCCGCTTCCGGTAACAACGGCGATTTTTCCGCCCTTTTGTTTTGTCGAAACAATTTTACCGACAACCTGATCGACCTGCCCGCGTACCTGAGCAGAAAGGCCGCTGTACAATGAATCGATTAAATCTCTATCTTCTTTCCTCATGGGAAACCTCCAAACTGCTGCATATCGATAAAAAAAGATATACAATCAGTACAGCTCCGCTATGCTTCAAACGCAGTTCTCGTGAAAAAGTAGCGTTAGTCCCCCGGGGAAAGTCCCTGGCGGGATATGCCACTTCGCGGCCGATCCTTGACAGGACTGGGTGTCAAACAGTAACTTGCTCGAAGTTACTTAAAAGCCGTCTTATATCGAAGCTCGTCGACGAATACCTATCAGCACTTGTTGCAAAAACGCGAATACTCCAGCTCCTTGAAACACATCATCCCGCCCCATTTACCCCTGGTACCCGGCCATACGCGGTATCCAGAGCACGGTATCCGGAATATAGGTAATGATAAACAGCGCGAGCAGCTCGAAGGCAATGAACTTTATCATCTCCCGTATTACATCAGGCAGAGGTGTCCCGCTGATGGCGCTCGTAATAAACGTGGTTTCTCCATACGGTGGTGTATCTAACGCGATCATCAGATTCAATACAGTTACGACACCGAAATGCACGAGGTCGATACCTGCCGCCTGGACGAGCGGCAACACGATCGGCACGACGATGAGAAGAATGGCAGAAACATCGATGAAACAGCCGAGAATAAGAAAGAGGATATTCAAAGCAAGCAGAACAGTCCACCTGCTATTCATGAGGCCGAGGCTTATAAAGCCTTTCGTTATCATTGCCGGTATCTCTTCCCGCGCCACAACATAGCCGAAAATAAATGAACAGGCCATAATAAAGCTCACAAACCCAGTGCTGACTGCCGAATCGATGAACACCCTGTACAGCTCTTTCATTCCCACACTGTGGTACACGATAATCGAAAGGATAAGCACATACACCGCTACAACCGCCGCTGCCTCAGTCGGGGTAAAGATACCGCTGTATATACCGCCGAGAAGAATGACCGGCGCAAGAATCACGAAAACAGACCTGCCGGTAACGATCATGAACTGTTTGAAACTGACCCACTTCCCGGACGGATAGTTCCTCTTGACGGCAAGGATAAAGACGAGCAGCATTTCGGAGGCGCCGAGTATCAGCCCCGGCACAATACCCCCTAAAAACAGGTACCCCACAGAAGCGCCTGAAAGCATCGAATAAATGATCATCGGAATGCTCGGCGGGATGATAGGCCCGATTGTTGCGGATGCACAGGTAACCGCACAGCTGAACGGGCCGTCGTACCCGGCATCCTTCATCGCCTTGATTTCAACGGCCCCGAGGCCCGCGACATCGGCGATTTCAGACCCCGACATGCCGGCGAAGATAACGCTCGCAACGATATTGACATGACCCAGTCCCCCTTTGAGGGGGCCGACCACAACCTTGGCAAAATCAAAGAGCCTGTCCGTGAGGCGGCTCGAGTTCATGACCTTCGCGGTGAATATAAAGAGCGGCACGGAGAGAAGCACGAACTTGTTCTCGAACGCAATAACCATTACATCCATAACGGTAAAAAGACTTATCTTTGCGATAATAAGATACAAAACCGAGCTTATAAACATTCCGAACGCAATGGGGTAGCCGAGCGCGAACACAGCGGCAAATACGATAGCCCAGACAGCTACAGCCACGGCAGCTCCTCCTCTTTCGGCACGTTACGGCCCATTAAAAGACGAATGTTCCTGATAACGGCCTGGACGTTATGTATGAGAATCAACAGGGTGAACAACGGAAAGCATATAAGAAGGTATGTCCATGGAACCCGCAGAGACGACGCTTTTATCGTGTAGTTCATAATGGAATATTTAATACTCGGGTAGAGAACGAATAAAAACACGATACCGGTTACTATGTCAAAAAATATATCTATCACGAGTCTCGTCTTCTTCGAAAACTTTTTATACAGTATATCGAACCGTATGTGCTTATCATAGCGTCTCGCGAGCGCCGCGCCCAGGTATATCGACCATACGAAGCTGTAGATGGAAAGCTCGAAAAACTTGGGCAGTGGGTGATCGAGCACGTAACGTGAAAAGACCTGCACACTTACGGTAGCAACAAGAAGAAGAAGCACAAAAACAGGAAGGTGTATCTCAAGAAAATTGAAAATCCTGTCATAAGCGCGTTTCACTTTTTTCCCCGCATCAAAACTTAAAAGAATTTTGAAAAACAGGTTTGGACGCCAGCCTCAAAACATTCCCATTATACCCGACTGAAAAAAAAGTGAATGCCCTGAAGGGGCAGATGATATAAATCCCATCGGGTTAAAAAATTCGCCCCTGCTGACAACAGATATCTTCAGGGCATTCTCTATACTACAGAGCTCGGTTTAATCCATATTCTGGAGCTTTCTATACATCCCTGCGCCCCACCTGCGCTCGAACTTTTCCTGGCTGTAGTACTGTGCAGCACTATCCATAAAGGCTTTTTTATCCGGCACGATGATCTCCATACCATGCTCCTTCGTGAACTTGCCAAGAAGCGATGTCTCCTGCTCGAGCACCATCTCGTTCTGGTAGAACCTGGCGACACACATTGCGGTCTTCATATACACCTTGTAATCATCGGGCATACCCTGCCACAGCTTTTCCGTGATAATAGGCGTTATGTAGCCGATCATGTGGTCGGTCAACACGATATAGTGGGTGACCTCATAGAACTTCTCGGAATTGTCTGTAGGAACAGGGTTGTCCTGGCCTTCAATAGTCCCGGTCTTGAGTCCCATATACACCTCGCCGAACCCGAGAGGAGTCGGATTCGCACCGAGCGCTCTTCCGACATCGAGCCATGCCTCGGCATTCGGCATTCTGAGCTTGATGCCCTTGAGGTCTGCAGGTGTCCGCACAACGCCTGCTTTCTTTGTAAGGTCGAGCTCACGCGTGCCGAGGTACCATACATCGAGCACTCTGATATTGGACTTCGATGCGAGTGTGTCCCAGTACTTCCTGCCGACAGGGCCGGTCAATATTCGGTACATGTGATCGATGTCCCTGTACAGGTAGGCAACCTCGAGCACTCCTATCTCGGGATAGTTCGCGAGATCGGCAAACCAGGACGGACTTGCATCAGACGTCATTTCAAGAGATCCTCTCATTACCCCCAAAATACCGGTTTTCTGATCAGCAAGCTGACCCGAATGGAAGGTCTTCACGACGATTTTGCCGCCGCTCAGATTCCCAACCACCTCGGCAAACTTCTTCATCGACAGGTACTGCGGTTCATTGGGACCGCTTACCGAGTTGAACCTCAGCGTATACGTGTCTGCGGAAAAAGCAAGCCCGAAGCTTGTCAGGACAAACACACCGAGCACAATCAATGAAACAAACATTTTTCTTCTCATTGCAATGCTCCTTTCTACAAATTTTTCTTTTAACACGGAGCATCAAAGAGCTCCGGAATTACAAGTTGTGCCCTGTCCCACCTCCTTTCCGGTAGATTACCGCCAGTCAATCAAAAAATTCCCTCTTTTTTCATCCCTGTCAACACCCGATCGATCGCCCCGAGCGTTGTATCGATATCGTCATCACTGTGCGCGGCCGACACGTAAATCTCTCCCCAGTGCATGGGCCTGAGAAAAACCCCCTGCTCGAGAAGCCTGTTTCTGAATATGATGTATTTCTCAAAGTCCGATGTTACGGCATCGCGGTAATTTCTAAACTCTTTGAGAGGGGTAAAGTGCACCTGAAACATCGTCCCGAAACCCTGCACGATTGCATCTATCCGAAGCCTCTCAACTGTCTCCCGTATCCCGTCCATGAGCCGTTCGCCAAGCCGGTACACACGATCATACACACTCCCGTCGTTCTCCTCTAAAAACTCGAGCGTCGCGTATGCGGCTGCCACGACGGCGCGGTTGGCATTCAGCGTGCCGGCCCTGAAAACCGTGCCGTTTGCGATGAGATCCATAATCTCCGCCCTGCCCCCGTATACTGCAATGGGAAATCCTCCGCCGACCGCCTTTGCAAGGGTTGTCAGATCCGGCGTTACGCCGAACTTCCCCTGCGCGCTGTTGAGCCCGAGCCTGAAGCCGGTGATCACCTCATCAAAAATGAGCACGATTCCATTTTGCAGCGTAAGCTCACGCAGCGCCTCGAGGTATCCCTCAACAGGAGGAATTATGCCTGAATTGCACATGCATGGGTCGACGAGTATTCCTGCGATGCGGTTCCCGTACGTCTCGAGGGTCTTTTCGAGCGCCAGAAGATCATTCCAGGGAATCACCAGTATATCCTCATACGCCGACTCCGGTATACCCGCTCCGATCGCAATTTTGCTGGGCTGCTGGGCGGGCCCTGCTTTATCGAGTGGGGTATGCACACTCAGAGCCACGCTGTCGAGCCAGCCGTGGTAGTTTCCCTCATACTTGACGATCAGCTTTCTGTCCGTATACGCCCTCGCCAACCGCATGACCTCCTGCACAACCTCACTCCCGGAGTTCATAAAGCTGACCTTCTCAAAACAGGGCACATAACCTATGAGCTTTTCCGCGACCTCTATCTGGAGCTCAAACGGCAGACCGTAGGTTGAGCCGTTTTTTATCTGACGGGAAACGAAATCGATTATCCGCGGATTGGCATGCCCGGCGAACATCGGACCGAGCGCCTGAAGGTAATCGATATACTCGTTCCCGTCGACATCGTAGAGCTTCGAACCTTCCGCTCTATCGATAAAAATCGGGTACGGATCATACCCCTCGAGCGGGGTCCTCGAAGCGCTCGAAGCGCCGCCGGGAATCGACTTCAATGCCCGTTCATACAGTTTCTTGGACCTGCCGGTTTTCTGTAGGCTCATACAACGGCTCCAGTAAAATATTTTATACAATACAGGTATACGGCTTCGGTTTTCTTTGTGATGTGATAAAAAAGGTTGGAGTATTTAATAATACCTGATTTCAATTTCTGAGGTCATCCACGATTTTTTCCTGGATTTTTTATGTTGCCCCATTTGCTCTGCAGAGATTCGCACTGGCCGGTTTCGTCCTGCGATGAAATCCCGAAAAAAATCATACCACTATCACAACCAATGTCAAGAAAATTATGGAGACACCACACTTATATGTAATTAAACAGGGCATTATCCGTACGGATAATGCCCTGTATTTTCAACGGTGCTGCGGTTATCGTTTATACTTTTTTATGTAGGGGATGTCTTTGTTTATGTCGGGCCCGAAGAATTTGAACAAAATCAGGTCCTTTTGGCCGGTATTCCTGATAGCAAACCCATTGACTGACTTCTGATGGGTGACGAGCAGCTCGTCCGAGCCGAAGACGCCGCCTTCAACCGAATGGCCGTCTACCGTTCCTCTCCCCCTCCACACCAGCATATTGTACACACCGTTGTCCTTGCTGTTGAAGCTTCCGCCCGGTTTCAGGGTCACCTTTTTCCCGCTGAATTTCTCGGTGTTGTAATATATCCACTCCTCATACCCGCCATCCTGCTTCGTTTCCTCGATCAATACAGGTTCGAGATGCCGGTTCTCATAGAAGTACGGGTCACCGTTTATCTCCCAGTCGCACTGCTCGAGTACCGCACGCTCCCCTAACCGATCCCTGTCTTCCTTCGTCACATCTTTGAAAAGCAGCTCCTTGGGCGTCAATCGGCCGCTGACCTTCGCCTGGAGCATGGCAAACACATCTGAATCCTCCTGGAGCTCTAAAGTGAGCGCGGTTCCCGGCGCGTGGAGCACACCGGAGGGCAGATGGAACCCCTCTCCCGGAACGTTCAGATAGGCGCGTGAGTGTTTGAGGATAAGATTGCTGTTCCAATCCACCAGGTAGGGCAGGAGGGTTTCAATCTGTTTGCCCTGGTCGACGAGATAGGGATGAACACCGAAAAAGGTTTCCGGGTGAGGCCCGGGATCAACATCTTCAAGAAAATAGTACGCCTCTTCTTTTGCGTTCTTGCCGACCTTTTCCGCGTCGTGCTGCATCTGGTGGAGATGGTAGTTTATCCGCGAACCGAAATCGTATATCTTCACAAGCCTGTTCAGACCTGTATGGGTCTTCGCATACGCCTCTCCCATGATGGTTTTTCCGCACACCCGGACCGCGTCGATGAGAAGGATATCCTCGCCCTCGATATCCAGGTACGAAAGGCCCTCATCCTCCGGGCCGATTCTGTTGTCCGCTTTCGTCACCGATGCAAGCCAGCGCTCGCAAAAAAAACCGCGCTCACCCGCATCGTACTCTTCTTCCTTCAGCCCGAGCCTGTACCCGGGCGGCAGGAAATCACGGGCCACCCAGCTCGGTCTGAGATGCAGCATTCCATTGCCTTTTTCTACAGCTTTTTCAACTGCCTGTGCAATTTTTGTATCGTCCATTTTTATTTCTCCCGGTACATATGATTACCGTGAATACCGGCACTCACAGGTATAGTACACACTTTTTTTCAATGCACTGCAGTGTAACAAGTTGCCTGATACATTCAGCCATGTTTTACCAGCATCGGGGCCATACCCCTCACATCAGAAACGTCATACAGCACCCGAACATGCCGGTATGGTCACTGTATTTCCACACGACCTCTGAATAATATTCAAAAAACCACACCCGCTTTTCTGACCAATGCTTTTACAGGTTTTTACAGGTCAACCCATACCGATCCCTTGTCGCAGGATTCAACGGTTTTGTAGATAAACTCCATGCCCCTGAGCCCGTCATACACGGTTGGGAATTTATACTCCTCGACCTTCATCGGCTTACCGCCTATGCGCCGCTGTATCGCCTCTGCGGCACCAAGATAGATATTGGCAAACGCCTCCAGGTACCCCTCAGGATGGCCGACGGGAATCCTGGTGACCTCTGCTGCGACATCACTCAGGTACCCGCTTCCACGCGTGTATATTTCACGAGGCTTTCCGAAATGATAGACCTCAAGATAATTGGGGTTCTCCTGAGCCCAGGAGATCGCACCCTCCGAGGCATAGATACGTAGCTTCAGGCCGTTCTCCTCGCCGGTCGCCACCTGGCTAATCGTGAGCACACCCTTGCCGCCGCCTTTGAGCCTGAGGAGCATATTCACATCCTCATCCAGTTTTCGGTCAGGAAGAAATGTGGATTTATCAGCGCAGAGCTGAGCGACCGGGTCACAGCTTATATACTCTAAAAGGTTGAGGCTGTGCGTACCGACATCGCCGAGCGTGCCGCCGATACCTGCCTGAGCGGGATCCACCCGCCACTTCGCCTGCTTCATACCCACCTTCTCATGGGGAAAACTGAGAAACTCCTGCAGGTATTCGACGATCACCTTTCGAATCGTACCCATCTTGCCGGATTTGAAGAGCTCTCGTGCATACCGCACAAGAGGATTTCCGGTGTAGTTATGGGTAAGCACAAAAACGAGTCCGGTCTTCTCGACAAGCTTCACGAGCTCTTTCGCTTCATCGAGGGTGTAGGTCATCGGCTTGTCGCATATAACGTTGAACCCGGCCTCTAAAAAGGTCTTTGCAACGGGAAAATGCACGTTATTGGGTGTGACGATCGATACAAAGTCGATCCTTTTATCTTCGGGAAGCGCGGCCTCTGCATGCGCCATATCTGCATAGGTTTTATACAACCTGTCCGGATCGAGGTGCAGCTCTTTGCCCGTTGTCCGCGTATTGTCGTAATCCCTCGAAAAGCAGCCGGCAACGAGCTCTATCTGCTGATCCATTGCTGCAGCAATGCGGTGAACCGCGCCGATAAATGCACCCTGCCCGCCGCCGACCATTCCCATTCGCAGCTTTCGTTTCCACGCCTTCATATATGCCCCCTTCAGTTTCAGTAATATATATAATACTCAAGAATCTGATTTTTATTTCGGGTTTACATCCGGCATCTATCCGCATCATTTCATACGTTTGGTGTTATCCATCAAACACGGTTACTCGAATCCGAGTATCCTTCTGTTTGTCTTTTTGTCGGACTTCCCGCCTATAAAATCATCGAACGCCACCTCGGTTGCCTCGATGATATGCCGCTCTATAAACGGCGCTCCTTCACGGGCACCCTGCTCCGGGCTCTTGACCGCGCACTCCCACTCAAGAACCGCCCAGCCCGTATACCCTGCTTCCGTAAGCAGGGTGAACACCCTGTTGAAATTGACCTGCCCGTCACCGAGAGACCGGAACCGTCCTGCCCTGTCTGCCCACGACTGGTACCCGCCGTACACGCCGACTCTACCGTCGGGATTGAACTCCGCATCCTTTACATGAAAAGCCTTTATTCTCTCACCGTACAGCTGAATAAAGTGCAAGTAATCCAACTGCTGAAGCACGAAATGGCTCGGATCGTAGTTGATGCAGGCTGCAGGATGGTTGCCGACCTTGTCTAGAAACATCTCGTAAGTCGCCCCGTCGTATACGTCTGAACCAGGATGAAGCTCGTACGCGAACACGACACCGTTGTCCTTCGCCATGTCAAGCACCGGCTTCCAGCGGCGCGCGAGCTCGGTGAACGCTTCGTCTATAATTCCTGCAGGCCTCTGCGGCCACGGGTACATCATATGCCAGGCGAATCCGCCGGACATCACCGGGATGGCTGTTGTTCCCATGTTGACGGAAGCGGTTACGCTTTTTTTCAGCTGATCGGCGGCCCACTCAACCCGCTGTTTGTCCTTCATGCCTTCGGGATAAAAACCCTCGAACATTATCTCGTATGCCTGATGCATAGCCATCACCTGGCCCTGTATATGGGAGGCAAGCTCCGTCACTTCGACACCTGCTTCCTTGAGCTTTCCCCTGTACTCGTCACAATAGGTCTTCGATTCAGCTGCCCTGTCAAGGTCGAACGCCCTCGCGTCCCAGGTGGGAACCTGAACCCCCCTGTAACCGATACCTGCAGCCCATTTCGCAATGCCTGTTATGGAGTTGAACGGTTCACTGTCCCCCAGAAACTGCGCAAGAAATATTGCGGCGCCTTTCATCTTTTTCATACTGCCCTCCTCATCATGAGATAATATATACGTTGTTCCTTTTTACTTCATACCCGGGATACTTAAAAGCATCTACCGATATAGAGTACGATTATTTATTCAGCATATCTGATGTACAAATCACTATTAACGATTATACAAACGGACGCCCCAAATTGCAATTGAAATCAAGAGCATTCATAAATTCAGGAATAACCGAAAATCTTCATTCGTTCCGGCCCACATGGTATACGCATAGCCGGCACCTACGCAGGGCTTCACAGCATATCTTGCAGCAGGGACCATTCCCCCGTCATATGCTCCTCTCCTTTACTGTTCGGCGCGTAAAAACACTTGTACCAGGCCCGGGGTACGAGATGTTATAAATCATGCATATGTATCCAGGATCCATTTTTATGGTTTTATCCATTAGAATTCTGGCATTTTGTACCAGAATTTAGAATACAAATGACTATATTATACTACATTGCCGTAATATTACATACTTTAGGTAAAAACCATTAGGTAAGTGATAATTTTCAACTTCTAAGATTGACAAGTTTACTTACCTATCTTTTATTTGTCATTGTTTACCTTATTGTTATTTTAAAAAAACTTACGGTATAGCCTGATAAAACTGCTGAGTGCGATATATTTAACCTGGAGGTGATGATTATGAAGACACTATTACCAATACTCATGTCAATAAGTATTCTGATGATTGTCATCTCGTGCGGAAGCTCAGGCGGTATCGATGTACCGGATGATCTTACATATGTTGAGGATATCATCAAAAGCGATACTCCGAATTCAAGCGACCCGCTCGAGCAGGTTCCGGTTGCAGTAATGAGCGCGGACCGGCTTACCGGTGAAGCACCCCTTGAAGTGCTCTTTACCGGATCGAGCTCCTATGATCCCGAAGGGAGCGAATTGTCCTATTCATGGGATTTCGGCGACGGCCATACAAGCCTCTGGCCCGACCCGCCCATGCACACCTATGTTGATCCGGGGACATACACCGTTACCCTGACAGTTACCAATGAAAAGGATGAATCCTCCTCTGTCTCTGAGACTGTTGAATCATTGGAGCCGGCGGACACCGGAGTCTTCATCAATGAAGAGGAAGGAATTGTTGCCGGGCTTTCCCTCGATGAAAATATCGATGAAAACAGCATGGCAGAGATATTCGGTGAAACACGGTGGGTTGACGGCGTCGACGGCCTGGCGATGGAGTTTGACGGTGAAGGAGAGTATATCTTTCTCCCGGACGCCGATAACTTCGATCTTACCGAAGAGGCTTCAATAGAGGTGTGGATTTTTCCCTATACCAACATTGCGGCAGCAGGTATTGTGCATAAAGGCGTGGAGGAGGATTACTCTGACGAGTCGTACAGCCTTCAGTACAATCAGGCGGGGCAGGTTGCCATCATTATCACAAACAATGCCGGAACGGCCACCTATGTCCTGTCGAACGAAGGGCTGCTGAGCACCAACGAATGGCACCACATCGTTGCAGCCTGGGATTTGACCGAGGTGTACCTGTATATCGACGGCGATCTCGTTACAAACCGCCAGATATATTCAAACGGATGGGTATCGGAGCTCCCTGCCGATTTCGCCCCTGCGAGGAATACTGACGGTGGGCTCATGATCGGATCACAGATTCCTCTGAATTACCGGTTCGACGGGATCATCGACAACGTGCTCCTCTACGACAGGGTGATTGACGCTTCAGAAGTGGCTGAGCACTACACCCTCCTCGCCCCGTAATGTGGAGATATGGGGACGTCTCACCTATTTATAAAAGAGGAGGAAGCACACTCACTACGAGTTGTGAGATAAAATAACAGCGCAGGAACAAGCCCCCGACCGACAATCATCCGGCCAGGGGGCTTTTAAATTACAGAGACAGATATCCGTCACAGTATCGTACGTCCACTGCATCACCTGATCCCATCATTATTACACCGTATACCTAACCCGGACAAGCCGGAACCATAAAGGGAAAGTTTAAATGCTGATTCTTTTAAATTAAACAGATTTTCACGAATTGCAATATCTTGTTAAAACAGCCTTAATGACACTTGCTCCCCACCCAACTCTTTTTACCTTTTATACCCATGAATTTATTGCCTGCATATTGCCTATGCAAAGTCCCTTTGTGGGAAAGCTACGTATTGTCTCTACTTCGTTGATGATATCTGGGGCGCCGTTCTGCTTTGTAACTTTATCTAAATGCTTAAAAGCTTCTTTCAACCGCAGGCACTTAAAATCACTGTTCACGCCTGTCTTCTCTTGAAAGAGAACAACAATTGAAATAATTTGGGTGAAGATCAATCTCGATAAAAGCCATCATCTCCCCCCCTTTATTCTTTTCTTGAGGGCATTCGTACTGATAACGATATAATTTCATACGTCTATTCGTCGTATTTCATCACCTAAATTGGCTCTCAACCATTATCTATTTTGTAAACGGCCGAAAAAATGTAAATTTCTCAAGAAGTTGATTCCTTTTCAACCTCGGCCTTTCTTGTTGTGAGTTTATGCTTTATTTCGGCCCTTCTTTTTTTTATACGTTCGACATCGATCGGATATACGCCGTATTCGTGAACCGTCTCATACATCTTGACGGCATTTTCAGGAGGGATGAGATCATGAACCTCACTCGAAGATCCTATCAGGATACCGCCCTGTGGTCCTATTTTTTCTATCAATTCGAGGGTCTCATCCTCAACATCGTATACAGTTCCATGGGGCAGGGTAATCTCACAGCATACATTCCCAAAGAGTAGCTTACCTGGATACATCTTCCTGATTTCGAATATATCGTTACAGCCGTTCCGCTCAATGGGATTGAGCCCGTCGGCTCCGAGTTCATCGAATATGATCCGCAACAGAGCACCATACTTCCCATCGCTATGGAACAAGAACTTATACCCCTTTTCCCTGACAGGATCAATAATCCACTTCCAGCGCGAAAGCCCGTGTTCCCTGATAAACTGAGGGCTGAACATAGCTCCTATAGACATTGCAATATCCTCTCCCATGAACTGTAAAGGAGCGGATGCATTCTCGGCAAAGGCCTGCGCGATATATGCGGAAAACTTACCCGTGCAATCCATAACGTGTGAAAGGAGCTCAGGGGCATCATAGATAGCGGTGGAAAAAAGTTCCATGTCCATGTACGTATAGGCATCCGTTATTGGTCCTTCCACAGCGCCGATAAAAACGAGGTCATAGTAATCGAAAACCTCTTTCATATGCTTTATATATGGTTCATACCACTCACTTACCTCTTCATACTTTGGAAGCTTTGGCATATTCCTCTCAAGCCCTTTAAGATCCGAAAATGGTCTCTCTGAAATCCATGCGGTACCCCCTTTCTGAGAGACCTTCCAGTTATCAGGATTTACACCGAAAAACCTTATCCAGTTGACTATCTTTAACCCCATCCAGTGTTCAACCGGATTATAGGTATATCGTGTGACATCAAGCCCTATTCTTTTGAAAGACTTTACATTTGTCTCTATTATTTCCTCAAAGCTGTACTTTTTCGATTCGTCATAATCTCCGTATTTCATTAGAAGTTCTTTGTTATCAACAAAATCATAGGTCAGGATCCTATCCACAGGTTCCCAACAAACTGTTTTGGTAAATCTTTCAAGATTCGTCATAATATTTTTTGAAAAGATCAACCTCCTCGCCTTATAAATGAATAGAATGAAAGAGAAATAACAATAACCGCCCCATATACAGCCTGTGTCCAGAAGCCTGTCATACCCATAGCGATTATTCCTGCTTCCAGGCACCCTATGATAATAACGCCGATAAATGTACCGAAAAGAGTGCCTTCGCCACCTGAAATCGAAGTACCCCCAACAAAAACCGCTGCAATCACCTTTATGAGATAACCCTGGCCGAGGGTTGGCCAGAAGTAACTCACTTCAAGGCTGGCAAGCACCCCGGCAAATGTTGCAAAAAACCCCATCTGCATGAATGTGATTACTTTCACCCTATCGGTATTGATGCCCATCATTTGGGCACTTGTAATGCTGTCCCCTACATGGTAGATGCGGAGACCGAATTTATGGCGGTTCAATAGAAACCAGAGAATGATGGCTATTACAATAGTCCATACTGCCTGCATCGGTATCCTCTTCCATGGAAGCCTTCCAACTAATACGTAAGACATCATTGTTGTCTTTGCAGCAACAAGCGGTGTTCCCCTGCCCCCACATAGGATCATGGTTATACCTCTCCACAGATACATGGTACCTATTGTCGCTATAAGGGACGGGATACGGATTTTTGTTACAAGAAGACCGTTACAGGCACCTATCAATGACCCTATAATGAGACAGCATATGAGGGCAAGGGTAATATTTCCGGTTGAGAGATACAGGTTCGTGAATATCCAACCGCCGAAACCCATTACAGATGGAAAGGAGAGGTCTATCTCTCCTGTAATGACTACAAGGGTCAGTGCAAGCGCAGAGATGGCGGTAAAAGGGATCGATGATAAAAAAGCAAAGTATATATCGTAGGAGAGAAAAACCCCTGGGCGCACTAAGATGAATATCGCAAACAGTACCACCAATACGCCAAAAACGCTCAGCTGGATGCTGTAGCGACTGGCATAGTACTTCCACAATTTAAATGAATTACTGCTCCCTGATATTTCGCCTTTTTCTGGCATCATGATCTTCTTCCAAACAAAAAGTTATTACTTAATACAGCTATTCCGAATGGTGCATATCTGATAATGTTATCCAGCAATAATAGGTGTATTTACTATGTTTTAAGGTGAAATAACAGTGTGTATGTGAATGTATTAATATTTTTTCCTCAAACATGCCCTGTGCTTGCTACCTTCTGAAGCTCTTCAACGAGCTCATCCAGCGATATCTCCTCCTTTTTAAACTCCCCGACGATCCTTCCACGATCGAGGATCACAAACCGGTCTGAGACAGGGTATAGGTGATAGATGGTATGGCTTATCATTATGGCTGATTTCCCACTCTCCTTTATTCCACTTATGAAATCAAGCACCTTCTTTGTCTCTGTCAATGAGAGAGCAGTGGTAGGTTCGTCCAGGATAATGAGCTCTGCATCGAAGAAAATAGCCCTTGCTATGGCAACACCCTGCTGCTCTCCACCCGACATAGTTTTAACGAACGAATCAGGTGTAACACCCTTGGATGTGAATCCGATATACTTCCTCATTATCATGTTAGTTTCTTCTTTCGCTTTCTTTATCTTGAGAAATCCAATTGGACCACACAGCTCCCTGCCAATAAAAATATTGCTCCATATGGTCTGTTTTTCTCCCAGTGCCTTTTCCTGGTATACGGTCTCTACTCCAAGGCTGCGTGCCCTCTCCGCACTCCAGTGCGCGACCTTGTTCCCTTTAAAGTAGATTTCACCCTTATCAGCCTTATAAACACCCATTATGATTTTGATCATGGTTGACTTGCCGGCGCCATTGTCGCCGATCAAGCCAACCACTTCATTCTTTCCAACCTCGAAGTTGATGTTCTCCAGGGCAGTAATACCCCCAAAATGCTTGTTGACACCCAAAAGCTGTATCAGGGGAGAAAAATTTTTGTCCTTCATTGCGTTCTTATCCTTATCGTATGCCTGCTTCAGCAAGAGGTGCAATTGTTTCGATATTACTTGCTGTTACGAAGCCTGCACCAGTGTCTATGTAGAGACCGGAGAACCCAAACTTCTTGGTCATACATATCTGCAGAACCCCCAGATACGCCTGTAGCCACGGCTGTTGATCGGCAACAACCTGCACGTAGCCATTTCTGATAGCTTCTGCTGTCGCTGAAGAAAGATCGAACCCTGCAACAATGATCTCTCCAGGTTTTTTGCCCGCTGCCTCCATATAGGTCTGGGCTGTTGCAGTAAGACCGCCATGATCCGGGATTATCAGATCCACATCTGGATGGGATGCTATATAAGCAACTATGGTTGGCGTGCCAGCCGGTGGATCCGCATTCGTTTCAGGCGATATATCGAGGTAATCAACAGTCACCCCTTTATCTTTTAGAGCATCGATACAACCCTTTGTCCGCATGCCGCGTAACGGTTCTCCAAGAAGACCCCAAACCATGGCCCTGTCTCCCTTTCCGAGGCCATTATCAACTGCAGCTTTTTTACCCAGTGCATAACCTGCATTGTACAGTGAAGCGCCTGCGTAACCAAAACCATTGGCAATATATTTTGATCTGGTCTTGGGAAGATCGACACATATAGTGGTTACTATTATCCCTTTCGCTTCTGCTTCATCCACGAGAGGTCCAAATCCTTCATCTCCAGGTTGACCTATAAGAATAGCTCCGTCAGGCTTCGCTGCAATCGCCTCTTTAAAGTGCTCTACCTCTTTGCCCGGGTCCCATCCGTCCCACACCGCTTCCACGTTGCATCCCAGTTGTTTTGCGGCAGCCATTGCTCCATTGTACAGGACACTGGCGAATGGACCGCCCTCCGGCCCTCCACATTCAAACCTGATCGTTATGTCTGAAAAATCCAGCAGATCTTTCGCCACTTTTGCCTTTTCAACCGCTGGTTTTTCTTCAGCTTTCGGTGTCGCGGCTTTTTTCCCTTCGGCAAAGGTTACTCCAGTGCACATGATAAAAAAGATCAGTGAAATAATCGAGATTGACAACTTTTTCATAGCTACCTCCTTCTTATAAAATAGTTTTATCTATTACAGATATATTGTATCTTCATCATCATCGCTGAAATCCCCTATATGGTAATATTTTTTTAAATAGATAATAAAAAAAATTATTTTCAATAAAAAATAGTGTTTAGCTTTCCTATTATATTATGCTTTTCTACGATGTCAAGATATTGTACCTAAATTCCAGGTCATTTTTATACACTATGATTAATAAAAGTGGCAATTTCTAACAAAGAACATTTTAACGTACCATTCAAATATTTCAAGATAATTTTGCCTTCAAATTATACACAACAAACAACATTGATATTTTAGTGCGTTAGAACTCACTTAAATTCACCCTTTTTTACTTCACATAATTACCCCCTATTTCTTTTTAGAAAATCCAGATGAAACATCACCGGTTCGAGGCGGACTATCCAAACCAGCTCTGGCAGGGTGATGCAAGAGACGGCATCCCTCTCCCAAATCCGGATAATCCCAAAAAGAACAAAAAGACCTACCTCTTTGCCTGGATAGACGATTTTTCTAGAAAGATCATGTATGATAAATATTACTGGGACGAAAAGCTACCCAGGATGGAAAATTGTTTCCGGCATGCAGTCTCGCGATGGGGAATACCTGAAAAAATATACTGCGATTATCCCGAAAAAAAACAAATGCCGAAGTTTATTCGCTTCTTCTTTCC
>CAZGJW010000038.1:17339-22781 GCA_964525675.1 uncultured Spirochaetota bacterium | reverse complement strand
TTTCGCTGTTCAACCGGAAAAAACTCAACATCTCTATTCTTCGGGACCGTGATGAGATCGTTCTTTTCGGCTGCAGCAATAACCTGCTCTCTTGTCATGCCGATATCCAGGCCCATAAACCCGGTTTCCTGGGCAAAGACAAGTGAGGGGCTTATGATAAAAAGCAAAAGTAGTATAACGCTATATTTCATGGATATTTCCGCCTACTGTTTTTATCGGCTTAATCTCGATGTCTCTAACGGTTTTATTCGGATGCCAAAGCCGCTTTAATATTTCCAAGTGGTTTATTCAGCTCATAGGCCACACCGGTGGCAATCTCACCTATTGTTACAAGCTTATCGGCATGTATGAGTTGTACCTGCAGTTTCCGATTGTCACCCCAAGCTTTTCTTCCTTTCAACTATGATATATAAACATGCCCATATTATAAATAACAATCAATTTTAATCATTTACCCTCTGTATTGTATCAATATTTTTATTGTTTAAAAATTATTTATATAGTAATATGTATTATTTAAACATAATGTTTGTGAGATTTTATCAAATTTTGTCTCTTTGCCATAACACTACAATCAATATGATTTTCTTTGCGATATATCTGATAAATGTCAAAAAAAATAAATAGATTAAAAGAAATATTGAATCTGCTCAACAAACACGGGAAAATAACCGTAAAAGAACTCGCTAAGCACCTTCTCACCTCTGATATGACAATCAGGAGGGATCTCAACGATCTTGAGGAAGACGGCATCATCAGGAGAACGCACGGCGGTGCGATACTGCTCGACTCCTATGCCCTGCACGAAAGAAATAGATACCTCATTGGAAAAGAAATCGGAAAGCACGTCAAAGAAAAAAGCAGCATCGGCCTGAAGGCTGCTTCACTCGTCCATCCCGGGGATACAATCGGCTTTGATATCGGGACAACGACACTCTTCATCGCAAAATACCTCAATCGTGACATGCCTGTGAACGCGCTGTGCGTGACTTTTGAATGTGCCACGGAGATCTACAACAAGAAAAATGCAAAACTCATCCTGACCGGCGGCTCCCTGCACAGGGACTCGGACGTCATCAGCAGCAACGAAGGTATCGAGATTATCAAAAAAACGAGAACCGACAAAGTGTTCCTCTCAGCAGGAGGCATTGACAGCAAACTCGGGCTTACCTGTTATCATGATTTTCATGTGGTAATAAAGAAGGCACTCATGGAATCGAGCAAGAAAATAATACTTGTTGCAGATTCAAGTAAGTTCGGGAACATTACCCCTTCCTACTATGCTGATTTGTCCGATATTGATATTCTTATTACTGACGAAAATATTCCTGAAAAATACAGGAAACTCGTAGAAAGTTTAGGGGTAGAATTGATTAGTACAAAGTAGAGAGTACAAACATCCGGTACGTTGAGAAGCACATCAGTAGAGTCAAACCGCGCATCATGCAACGGTGGCTCAACCTTTTAAATCGTAAAAATGTTATAAATAGAGGTATGAAAAATGATTATGAACAAGATGCTCATTGATGGTGATTGGGTCGACAGCTCAGAAGGCAAGTACATCGAAGTTGAGAACCCTGCAACACAGGAGATATTTGAAAAAGTCCCCATCTCCTCGGAGTTAAACATTAATGGAGCGGTTGAAGCAGCCCACAGGGCGTTCAAAGAATGGTCTCATTTCTCGCCGGAGCAGCGGGCTGAATATCTCATAAAGGCGAGCGATCTGATTCTCCAGAGGCAAGAAGAAATTGCCCGAATAATGACCAGCGAACAGGGAAAACCGCTTAACGAAGCGAAAGGCGAGGTACGAAAGGGGGCCGATATCCTTCGATACTACGCTGAGGAGGGGAAGAGGATATACGGAAGGATCGTCCCCGGCCTCGATCCAACCACAACGAGCTATGTAATCTATCAGCCAATTGGCGTCTCTACGGCGATATCGCCGTGGAATTATCCGATAGAGCTCGTTGGGTGGAAAGTGGGTGGAGCGCTGGCTGCGGGTTGCACTATCGTTGTAAAACCTCCTTCGGAAACACCTCTCTCGCCTTTAAACTACTTAAAATGTCTTGTCGATGCAGGAGTTCCCAAAGGCGTTATCAACGTAGTTTTTGGACGAGGGAGCACAGTCGGCCCGCTCCTCATAGAGCATCCCCTTGTTAAGAAAGTCGCTTTCACCGGCTCCACTGAGGTCGGAAAACAGGTACTTAAGCTGTGCGCTAAACATATGAAAAAATTCTCCCTGGAGCTCGGTGGTCACTGCCCCCTCATCGTGAGCAGGAAGTGCAATCTCGAAGAAGCAGTAAAGGGTGCGACTAGACGAACATTCAGAAATATGGGACAGATATGTATTGCTATCAACAGAATCTATGTCCATAAAGATTTTTTTGATGATTTCATCAAGGCCTTTAAAAAGGCAACAAGCAGTCTCGTTATCGCAGACGGACTTAAAAATCCGGCAGCAGACCTTGGACCAATGGCAAATCATGCAGGAATAGAGAAGACAAAACGGCATATCGAGGATGCCCTAAGCAAGGGAGCGACAATCTATTATGGAGGCGAGAAGCCCGCAGGTACGGAGTTCGAAAAAGGTTATTTTTTTAAACCGACCATCATCACCGATGTAAATCAGGATATGCTCGTCATGAAAGAGGAATCCTTCGGACCAGTCGTCGGTGTTATGCAGTACAGTTCAATTGACGAAGTCATCGAATACGCCAACTCGACCAACTATGGACTCGCTTCATACGTGTATACCGATGATCTCCATGAAGCTGATGAGTTCGCGTCGAAGCTTGAATCGGGAAATGTTGCTATCAATAATCCTGATGCGGGCGTGATAAATGCGCCATATGGCGGCTTCAAGGAAAGCGGCACCGGTTACGAGCACGGGCCCGAGGGGCTGGAGCAGTACCTGGCCGCAAAACATGTTCGAATAAAGTATTTCAACAGAAAGAAATAAATAATTGATCTTTCAATCAAATTGGGTAGATGAATAATTTTAATAAATAGGCAAGTAAACTTCCAAACCTAAAAGGTTTAAATCGACACTTGCCTAATGGTTTTTACCTGTAGAATGTCATAATAGGTAATTATAACATAATGAGTCAGTTGATCGTAACATTCTGGTATAAAATACCAGAATTTAAATGGATAAAACCATAAGCCATAAACATATACTAGACGGAGGGAAAATGGCCATGAAATACGTGAGAAATATCGAAGAGATGGAGCCGGATGTATGCGACAGGTCACTTCGATATGCGGTGAAAAATCGAAAACAGAAAACACTACGCGATACCTATTTCCTGATTGATCCTGAAAACTCGCCCTCAAAGAACCTGAAAATGGGATTTACTACGGTCTACGCTGATGGAAAAACAACGGGGCATTCCCATGAGGATCAGGAAGAGGTTTATTTCATCATTCAGGGTATGGGCCGGATGGTCGTCGGGGATTCAGAATATGACATTAAGACTGGAGACGCAATTTATGTTCCCTTCGGTTTGTTCCACACAACCTGCAATACCGGTATACTGCCGCTGCAGTTACTCTGGGTTACTGCCAGGGATAAGAGCAAATCAAAAAAATAGTCAAATAAATTTTCAATAAAATTTCAATAGATGGTTTTTACAGATCAGTAGCGAATTAAAAAGACGATAAATACGGAAAATTTATAATCAGGCAAAGCAATATCATTTTTTTTATTCCCTTTCTGGTACAGGTGCAAGTCCAGTTGTTCTCAAGCAGGCAATCGGGAAGACCTGAGCGCTCTTAATCAGGGCTGAACAATGGTAAAAGATATTTTGATGAGTATCGATATCGGGACTACAGGGTGCAAGACCATCCTCGTTGACAGCAGGGGTGCTATCGTTGCAAGCGAAATAGAGGGATATCCATTCTACTCTCCCAAACACGGATGGGCCGAGCAGGAACCTCTCGACTGGTGGAAGGCGGTCCAAAAAACTATTAAAAAGGTCACTTCAAAATACAGAGATAAAATCAAGCGCCTAAGGGGCATAGGGCTGACGGGACAGATGCATGGACTTGTGGCCCTCGACAAAGACAATGAAGTCATCAGACCGGCCATACTCTGGAACGACCAGCGCACAGAAAAGCAGTGCAATGATGTTTATGAAAAAGTCGGCGATATCGATGGGTTGCTGAAGTATACGAACAACCGAATGCTTCCAGGGTATACGGGAGGGAAGATCTTATGGCTCAGGGAAAATGAGCCTTCGAATTACAAGAGAATATACAAATTACTAAATCCAAAAGACTATATCCGCTTAAGGCTGACTGGTGAATATGCGACAGAGGTATCAGACGCGTCAGGCACCGGTCTTTTCAATGTCAGAGAACGAAAGTGGTCAAACCCTCTCCTCGATACGCTTGAAATTCCCGAACGCTGGATGCCGGAGTGTTTTGAATCGATCGAGGTAAGCGGGAAAGTAACGGATTCAATCTCCGATTCCCTTGGGCTTCCAGGAGGCCTCCCAGTTGTAGGCGGCGGGGGAGACTCGGTTATTCAGACACTCGGTACAGGGGTTATAAAAAACGATGTCTTGATGACAACTATCGGCACTGCAGGTATCATATCCACCGCTCTCGAAGCGTTTACCCACAATCCAGGAGGCAAGCTGCAGATTTTTTGCAACGTAATGCCCTCCGAATGGCATATAATGGGCGTTACCCTCGCTGCAGGGGGCTCAATGAGATGGGCACGAGAAGTATTGGCACATAGCGAGCAGGAAATCGCGCATTTATCAAGCGAGAATGTCTATAAGGTGATAAGCAGGGAGGCGGAGCAATCTCCTCCGGGATCAAACGGCCTCATTTTCCTCCCCTATCTTCAGGGGGAGCGATGCCCACATATTAACCCCGACGCCAGAGGTGCTTTTATCGGGCTGAGTCATAACTCAAACAAGTGCGATTTTTTCCGTAGTGTGATGGAAGGCGTCATCTTCAGTTTCATGGATGTGGCTGAGCTTTTTACGCAGCTTGGAATGACCTTCAAGAATATTGCAACATCGGGAGGAGGCGCCCAGTCGAATCTCTGGCGGCAGATCCATGCGGATATCTTTAAAAAGCAGGTCATTACAGTAAACGGGAGCAGGGAAGGCGCAGCATACGGCGCGGCCGTAGTCGCCGGAGTAGGGCTCGGTGTGTGGTCTGATTTCAATGAGGCTGTAAAAATTCTTCAAATCGAAACATCAAATGATCCTGATAAAAAGAATTATGCTCTCTACGACCACTTATTCAGTATCTACAAAAATCTCTACGGGCTCCTCAAAGACAGTTTTACGCAGATAACTGAGTACGAAAACTTGATTATGCCGGTCCTGCAAAAAGATATCAATCGTTGAAGGTCGCTCATCATTCAAGCTTTTCCTGCCGTTCAGTTGCTCCGGCTTTAAAAGTTTTCCCAAAATTCCTTAATATATA
>CAZGJW010000038.1:0-17239 GCA_964525675.1 uncultured Spirochaetota bacterium | reverse complement strand
CCTGCCGTTCAGTTGCTCCGGCTTTAAAAGTTTTCCCAAAATTCCTTAATATATAGGCAAGTGAACTTTCAATCGTAAAAGGTCAAACTGACACTTGCATAATGGTTTTTACCGAAATTTTCCAATGCTTAATGGGTCATGAACAAGAAAAAGATCATTGTCTTTTAAAAAATATGGTGCAAAATACCAGAAATTTAATAGATAAAACCATAACAAAGCATCCGTATGAGGGAAGACTATTGCGTATCGAGCCCCAGTCCCATAAGTGCAAGCTTGCCATTCCCCAGTGTTGAAGCCTCATCCACCCTTTTGAAACTAAAATCCTTAAAATATTTCGCCTTGAACCGGAAATATGCATCATCGACCATACCACCGGTAAGCAGGATCACTTTCTGTAAATCCACTTTCTCCTCATAAATTTCGAGTACCATATGGATCGGCTCGAATATTCCCAGGAGGAGAGCCGCCAGGAAATCCTCTCGTCCAGAATCAAGGGTGATTCCAGAAAAACTGGCCTTTTTCTGTGCAATACTGTGCCGGTCGCCTGCCAGATATGGTGAAAATACCACATCGGTTTCACTGAGTCTGTTTTGCACGAAATCGGGAAGATAGTGATCGTAAAATCGCCGTGGTTCCATTTCGCTGAAAAAGCCTCTCCTGAACCACTCTAGAGCACCCCCCCCGATGGTTATCGCCAATATAAGCCAGCGATCTTTAACCGCATGGGTGCGGAGATAGACCCTTTCGTGGGGACAGGGTCTGTCGGTGGTAATGGTAATAATCTCGTTACTTCCCGAAATGTTCAGTATAGAACCCGGCAATACAGCGCCTGCCCCGAGGGCCGCACTTGATGTATCATTAGCACCCATTACAACAGGAATTCCTTCCATCAGTCCCGTATATGAGGATGCTTGCCGATTCAATCTCCCGACAACGTCCGAAGAGGGAACGATGCACGGAAGTTTCGCTCTATCGATATCCAGTATCTCGCAGAGCTCTTTCGACCAACCGCCTCTTTTGATCGTTTCATACAGCCCTGTAAAACTCGCGTTCGTAGGATCGATTGCGAATCTGCCGGTGAATATCTTGTGCAAATAGGTGTTGAGATGACCAAAAATGCTGGCGTTACTATAGAGGTCAGGATGATGTTCTTTGAGCCAGAGGATACTCGTTACGGAGATACCTCCCGGGAAAGGCAGGTTTCCATTGATCTCCAGAAAGCGATTCTTCCCGACCTTTTCAAGCGCCTGCTTCGCCTGTACCTCGCTCCTCCTGTCGAGATGGATGATGGCGGGATAAAGGGGCCTGCCCTGTGTGTCCATTGCGATAAGTGAGGGGCAGAGCACACACAGGGAGAGTGCTTCGACCTTTTTAATGAGGAAGTCATCAAATCTATGTATACCGTTAACAAAGGCCTTAAAAACAGTGTCCGGATCAATCTGCACATGTACCCTTTCGAGCACCTCGTATCTATAAGGCACTCTTATCGAACGAAGAATGGCAAGACTTTCGTCAAGAAGTTTGAGTTTTAAAGAAGAGGTGCCAAAGTCTGCAGAAAGGATATACATGGTAAACAATACAATCATTTCAGGGATTATATTATGTATCAGACCAATCTAATTGAGAAATTTTTACTTAATAATAATTTTTTTATGCTCACTGTGACTCGATTGTTTTCAAAAAAGTGCCCTCCTCGAACAAACAGAAAGTATATTCCCATCCGTTTGTGCACTTCTGTATTCCGAGCGATTGATCCGCGAAACATTCATCCAAGCTGTTCCGGCTGTATACCCGGAATTCCCTCATCGTTCCATTTCCTCAAGGAGTAGTATGTTTGAAGGGCCTTTACATACTCATCTTTTGAAATAAATTTCCCCTGACCACCCTCTGAAATATTGGGTTCTGTATAAAAACGTTCGGGAAGAAAGTCGTCTTTGTAAGATAGACCGCTTCGTATGTTATACCAGCGCCCAAGACTCACAATATTGTTCGCTCTCTCGATGAGCTCGTCTTTTCCCTTTTTCATTCCAGTAAGGAGATAGAGGACTGTGGAATAATCTTCCCACGTTAGCAGGTCCCTGTTGAGAAATCTGCAGAATATGAAGCAATCCGCTATTGCGTTGAAGTTGATCATGTTATACACGAGTTCCGCCTTTTTATCGAGTGAAAATCGGTTGAGCGTTTTATCATTTTCACTGATTTCGAACTCTCTCGCAATACCGGAAATATCTCGGGCATAGGAATTCGAGCTCAGATGGGTGGCTCCTCTGTTTCCCACGCCGTAGGTTATAGCCATGGATTGTACGCCCCGCGGATCGTAACCCGCAGGCTCCAATCCCTTAACATGCACTGCCATATCCTCAAGGCCGAAGGCCGCTGCAATAGTGCGCACTCCCTCCCCCATTATTTGCCATCCCGCTTTCCTGTACACAATATTCTCAATAAATTCAAGCATTCTCTCCGTGTCACCGAACTCGATCCTGTATTCATCCGATATCCTCCCCTTTTCAGTCGCGCTCATTAAAAGGCCCAAAACATTTCCTGTATGCATCGTATCGACACCGAGTCTGTCACATACATCGTTGAGCTTAATGATATGCTCTATGTCGTACACATCGCAGAGACCTCCGAATACGTATATGGTCTCGAACTCCGGACCGTCTATTTCAATACCCTCGTAGTTGCCCTCCTTGATCCTGTTTATATGGGCACATCCAATAGGGCAGCCGAAACAGCGGGCCTGTCTGACAATAGTGTGCTCCTGCATGTATTCAAATGTTATATTTTCCTTATGCCTTGCCTCTCCTTCTTCCCAGTAATGGCTCGGGAAGACACCGAGACTGTTTGCCTTTGTAACGAAGTTCACTGTCCCTGCAAGTGGATAGACATGGCCTGTCGCAGGATGCTCTTTGATGCGTGTGTTCAACTCTCTCACATACCGCTTCAGTCCCTCTGTATCATATACATCAACATTACCGGTCCCGATCAAGGCGATTGCCTTCAGGTTCTTCGACCCCATCAATGCACCTGATCCCATCCGTCCGAAATGCCTGTTGTAATCATGCCCGATACAGGCAAAACGCACAAGTCTCTCACCTGCCGGACCGATAGAAAGAACACGCGCATTTTTACCCAGCTCTTTTTTCAATATGTCTTCTGTGGCATAAATTTCCCTTCCCCAGAGCTGTGACGCATCCTCTATGGTCACTTCATCATCAACAATCCTCAGGAAAACCGGCGACGCAGCCTTTCCCTCGATAACAAAGATATCGTATCCCGCCTTCTTCATAAAGTGGCCAAAACTTCCCCCGAGATAGGCCTCAAGACCGACACCGTTGAGAGGAGCTTTAGCAAACAGACTGATTCTTGTTGTGGTCGGGACACTCGTACCTGCAGCAGGACCGGTCGCTATGACCATTTTATTTTCAGGTGAAAGCGCATCAACATCCGGTCTGTTTTCGGCACAGTGGATTGCAGTCCCGATACCTTTACCGCCGATGTAACGATCAGTCAATTGAAGTGAGAGCTTCTCCTTCATAATTTTCCCATCTGAGAGGTTCACCCTCAACACGACCCCTCTATGCCCCTTCATAGCACACCCTTTCTTCAATACTTCTTTTGGGTTCTCTATTAATTCGAAAAGCTGAAAATACGAAAAAAAAGAGGAAGACACCTTGCATTTTCATCAATATTCACAATTTATTGTGCTCCCTGAGCACCCTTTCAACGTGCTTCAAATGAGCAAGCATCAGCTCTTTTGCCCTATCCGAATCATGTGCCCTGATGCTCTCAAAGATATCCTTGTGTTCCTGCAGGGATTGTATGTTATCCTCGGCACTCACCGTTTCTTCCCTGCTCATCCGTAACGGCACGACGAGCTCCTCAATCATCGTAATAAAAATGATATTTCTCGTTATGTATGCGATCTGGAGATGGTAATCAAGATCCATGTAAACGAATTTCTCGACATCACCGATCACATCCTCCATCTTTTCGAGGACTGCTTTGAGCTTCTGGAGGTCCTCCTCATCGGCATTAATCGCTGCATATTTCGCTATCTCCGTCTCGATTGCATACCGCACCTGTAGAAGGTCCTTCATAGGGACATCTTTGTTCTGGCGCCTCAAATAGAGCATGAAAGCATTTGATATATCATGGCTTGTAGACGGATTTACCTTTATCCCTTTCCCGTGTATTATCTTTAAAATACCCCTTGTCTCGAGCGATTTAACCGCTTCACGTACCACAGTCCTGCTCACACCTAGCTCCTCACAGAGTATCCGCTCCGGGGGGAGCATATCGTTATCCTTATATTTACCGTCAACGATGAGGTTCAACAACAAGTCGTATACCTGGGTTTTTAGATTAGGCGATTTAATATTTGGAAGCATGTTATCCAATGTTATTCCTCTCTTCCCACCTGGATTGAAATTTTAATCAATAAAGTATCAGCCATCGTTAGCCTGAGTAAGCCTGTAGAGCACTTCACCAGCATCATGAATGACCTTGATACTTTTGCTTTCCTGATTTTCCCATTTCGCGATGTCGATTGAGCTAGGGTCGATATAATCGAGGTTCAAGGCCCTGCAGTAGTGTTCAGGCACTGCTGAGGATAAAACAATCTTTATTCGCGGCTTCTCTCTGTCATCGATAAATGTACCGGCGCCTTTTACAAGCGCTGAATAGGCAAGAACTGCCCTATGATACTTGGCGTACCTTTTCATGTTGGCGACAAAATAATCCTTAATATGAAAACCTACCTCCTTAATGACTTCTCTGTGTGTAATTGAGATATCTTTAATATGGGGTGCGTATACGACAATTGTGCCGCCGTCTTCAACCACCGGCTCGATTTTGTAAAAGGCTTTTGCCCCGGTCCAGAAATCATCATATTTTTTTGAAGGTATTGAGAGAATTTTTGAATAAGGCCTTTTTTCATAAATGATGTTGAGTTGGGCTGATAAATCAACTGCTTTCTCCCATGCGTCATTACCATCACCGATGAACAGGCCTTTCAATCCCTCTCGATCCACCACTAAATTGAAATAAACAAGAGGAACACCTACCATATGTGCAGCTCGATCAATCAGCCTTCTCTGCGGAGTATCCTTCATACCGATCGTTTTCATGTTTGTCCTGAGTGCACCAAGCCAGTGTGTAACATCGGTGAAATCCCATCCGCAGATGCCCGGGAAGAGGTATTTATTCGAACCTGAAAAACCCGCAATTTCATGGGGAAATACAGGTCCCAATATGATCACCCTGTCGTAATCGAAGATCATTCTGTTTATCGAAATCTCTGCCCTCTCCTTGAGCAACCCCTCCGTCAGTTCCTCTATCTCAGCTTCACTGATCGTTCCGATTTTGATAAATGTATTCTGCCTGTCCCAGCGGTGATTCATAATCTTTACATCATCATAAAGATTTTTCTTCTGCAGGGCAGTAATTCCCACTCTTTTCAGCTTATCATCCTCGGACAGAATCGGGTGTGTGCCAAGAGCAATAAGATAATCAATACACCTGGCCCTTTGCGTGTATGACTCATGGATGAGCCTGAAGAATACATCGATAGGAGCGCTTCTTGTATTATCCGGGATGATAACCAGGATCTTTTTATCGTTGAACTGAAACTGCGAGGCAGCTTTCTCCAGCTCTACCTTGATTTGTTCCTGCGTTACCAATTCTGCCTTTTTTCGGTTCATAATATACCTTTTCACTCCCTTGTTTATACGCCTGAAAAAGCGGTGAACCCGCCGTCAACCGGAATTACAGCACCTGTTACAAAGGATGCCATATCCGATACGAGCCACAGTGCCGCACCAACGATCTCCTCAGGATTTCCAAGTCGATTCATGGGTACAAAGCTCAAAATCTGGTTTCCCCGTTTGGTGAAACTTTTCGTTTTTTGATCGATTAACAGGAACCTGTTTTGATCCGTAAGGATAAAACCGGGCGCTATTGCGTTAACTCTTATCTTTGTACAATAATTACGCGCCATGTGAACGGCAAGCCACCGGGTAAAGTTGTTCGTCGCGGCCTTTCCGTTGGAGTATGCAATCGAACGGGTCAAAGGCTGCAGTCCCGCAATGCTCGAAATATTGACGATTACCCCCGACTTCTTTTGAGCAAAGATTCTACCTACAGCCTGTGAAGGGATGACCGCGCTGAGATAGTTGAGCTTTACTACTTCTGTTAGCATATCCGGCTCGATGTCAAAAAAAGAGAGCTCCGGTGAAGTGGTTGCCTCCTTTCTGCTCCCCCCCGCCCCGTTAATCAGAATATCGATCGTTCCAAAACACTCGGCCGTTGTCTTAAGAGCTCCTTGTACACTTTCTTTATTCAGAACATTACATTGAACCGGAGCCACATCACCTGAAGCCTCTGTTTTTATCTTCGCTATATCCTGTGCTTCCTTTTCAGCAGCTTCGATTGAGAGATCCCAGATCGATGTGTTCACCCCTTCAAGAGCAAGAGCTTTCGCAATTTCCCCGCAAATTGCTCCCCCACCTCCTGTTACTACCGCAACTTTCCCTGTGAGATTCAAATCCATAAAGATCTTTTCACCTCATATCTGCCGCAGTTCACAGACCTCTCCATCAGGACCGAAAAAATATACGACCCATACTCCAGGCCTGAACTCAACGGGCTCATTGAAGAACTTCACGCCCTCTTCCTTCAACAGGACATAATCGGCTTTCATATCGGAAGTGGTAAACCCGATATGAATATAGCCATGATCTGCCTGCTTGGCATCTTTTGGAATAGGTTTTCCCCGGGGATCTTTGTATTCGAAAAGCTCGAGCATACACTTCTCAGACTGTAAATGTGCAATACGCGCAACACAATCAGGCATCCCGACCACATCGCCGAGATGCATATCACTACCGCATTCAATGATGCGCTCGACCTTGAAACCAAAATTATCGCAGTAAAACTGTACCGACCTTTCCAGGTCAGAAACGCTAAGCCCTATATGTTCGAGTCCTCTGATCATTACTCAATTTCCTCTGATACTGAGCTATCCTCACTGACAGGAGGCATACACCAGGCGCTTGAAATCACATTTCCCCTTTTAGAGAATAACATGAAAGTAAAAAAAGCGCTTACAAAAAAGAGTCCTGTACTTTCCTTTTATCGTGTGTTATATGTTATCATACCTTCAATTAAATACAAGTCAATTAAAATATTACTCCTTGATACATTTATTATTCCTTCCCGAATTTTTATTCACGTCACCCATGAAGTGTGATTATTAAGTAAACGTTACTACCAAATAACCTTTCAGTAAGTCGTTTCTTAATTAGACGGGAGAATTGCTCATTCTATTTTTTTAGATGCTGCCACTTTTTTTGCGCGAGTACATCAGCATTAGATATATTCGGAGGTTTAACTCCACTGAAAACATCAATGACTCTCTCTACAGCGCTTACGGCCATTTTCACCACACATTCTGCAGTGAGCGCCGCTACATGTGGTGTGAGGATAACATTATCCATTGTGAGAAGGGGATTGCCTTTCTCGACAGGCTCTTTTTCAAAAACGTCGAGACCTGCTCCTGCAATCATTCCTTTTTGCAGGGCCTCTATCAGGTCGCCTTCACTCACAACGCCGCCACGAGATGCATTGATGAAAAATGCATCAGGTTTCATCATTCGGAAATGCTTCATCGATATGAAATCCCTCGTTGCATCGGTGAGGGGGATATGAACTGAAATAATGTCAGCCGCACGGAAAACCGAATCAATATCGACGAAATCGACCCATGCTGCATAATTTTCTTGCAACTCTTCTGCTAAGTAGGGATCGTGTGCCAAAATTTTCATCCCCAAAACTCGATGACACTTATCAGCGAGCAAAGAACCTATCCTTCCGAAACCGATAACACCAAGGGTTTTCCCTTTTAGCTCTCGGGGGTAGTTCTTATACCGAATTTTAAAGTTCCCCGCCCGCGCCTCCCTGTCGAGTATAAAGAGCTGTTTAAACAGGCAAAACATCAATGCGAGGCAATGCTCGGCTACCGACTCCGTATTCACCCCGATACTCGATGTTACAATTATCCCCCTTTCGGTTGCCGCCTCCAGATCTACATTATCGAACCCTGCCCCGGTCCTCGATATGGTGAGCAGTTCCTGAGAACGATCCATCAGCTCCGGTGTCATCTTTATTCCCGTTCTAAGAACAATAGCCCGTGCATCTTTCATAAGTAGAGCAACCATTTCAGGTTCCAGGTTGGGTGCTATAACAACCTCCAGGCCCTTCTCCTTGAGTAAGTTAACTGCCTCCTTCTGGATGGGCTGTGGGAGCAATACATATCCGCTCTCTTTCATGGCATACTCCACAGACAAAAAATGATTGCTTATTTTAAGTATCCACTGTCAACAAGGGCCTTCTTAAGTTCCTCAAGCTGAAGCATGGTCAGCGGTTTTAGCGGACGCCGCGGGACGCCGCCTACGAATCCAGCCAAATTCATTGCCGCCTTTACCCCGGCGACACTGTATTTCCCAGAAACCTGCTTGTTCAGTTTGACGAGGCTATTGCTTATTTTCTCAGCCTCGTCTATTCTCCCCCCTAAAAAAGCGCGATACAGAGCAACGCAATCATCGGGAAATACATTGGCAAGTGACAGTACTCCGCCTATTCCCCCCGCTTTAAGAAGGTCAAAGAAGAACCCTGCCGATCCTGCTATTATATAAAAACCTTCCTTTGCTGCACTAATGTAACTTTTATAATTCCCCCTGGAACTGTCCTTCATTCCCACAACATTCGGATGGCCCGAAACCCTGCTCACCACCATGGGGCTTATGCTTACACCGTTCGTGACCGAAGGGTTGTTATATATAAGCACAGGTACGGGAGATGCATCAGCCACCTCAAGTATGTAGTCGATGAGAACATCATCATCAATTATTTTTTTAAAAAAACTGGGAACAAGAAGGCTCACCAGTTTCACGCCGATCTCAGCTGCGCTTTTCGTTATCTCGATCGTCACTTTCGTGCTTTCCGCTGCAACTCCTCCCATTACCACTTTATCAGGAGCGGCATGCTTTACCACAGTCTCGAATACCTGAAGCCGCTCTGGAATAGTGAGTGATTTGAACTCGCCGTTCGTCCCGCACACGAAGTATCCGCGTAATCCCGTTTTGTTCATTTTCTTGATGTTTTCTACGATGCTGTCAAAGAGTATCTCATCGTTCTCAAATGGGGTCACTATTGGGGGATAAACACCCGAGAGCATTTCTTTTACCGGCTCCATTGAAATCTCCTTGATTCATGCTTATTTGAGCCTCTGAATCACATGAAGAGTTATGTCAGCCAAAATTCATATTATTAAAAAATGGAACGAAACTGTATTAAGCGATGAGTGATACAAAGTTTTTATAATTACACCTATGTTACTTCACTTTTAAATAGTATTGATCACCCTGTTTCATTTATCATCCTATATGGATTATTAACCATATATTATCTTACCAGAGAGTATATCCTCCATCTACCACCAGATTGTGGCCTGTGATGAAGCTTGAGGCTTCTGAAGCGAGAAAGACGGCAGCGCCCTTGAGTTCATCAGGTTCTGCGAGACGTTTCATTGGCGTCATCTCCGACCACCGGGTGTGAAGGTCCTTCATCTTCATAACCAGTTCTGTCTTAGTGTACCCTGGGCTAATACTGTTAACGCGGACATTATATTGTACCCACTCGACTGCCATGCTCCTCGTTAACATGACCACCCCAGCCTTTGATGCATTATAGGCCACTTGAGGCTGCGGATAGTTGACGATCTGCCCCGACATGGAAGCAATATTGATTATCGATCCGGACTTTTGTTTGATCATAACTCTCCCTGCTGCCTGTGAGGTCAAGAAGACTCCCTTCATGTTCAGATCGATGATTGCATCCCATTGTTCTTCCGTCATCTCATCTGCGGGGACATTCAAGCATTTCCCGGCATTATTCACTGCGATATCCAGTCTTCCCCATCGGTGAAGGATCTTCTCGACTATATTATGAACCTGCTCCCTCTTCGTGACATCTGCAGGAATGGCAAAGCAGTTATAACCAAGTCCGACCAACTCTTCAGCGGTCTTCTGAGCCCCTTGAAAATCGATATCGACAATTGCCATACAGGCTCCGGCTTCTGCAAGTCCTGAAGCAATACTCCTGCCTATTCCCCTTGCAGCGCCTGTTACATACCCAATCTTACCTTTCAGACTGAAGAGATCTAAGATTCTCATTGCCATCTCCTCCACTTAAAAATATGAAACGGCTGAATTTCTGGAAAATTTTAGATCGGTAAAGGCACCCCTGAATGCTGATCAACAAATAGGCAAGTGAACTTCCAAACTTTAACGATTCAAACCGACACTTGCCTAATGGTTTTTACATGTAGAATGCAATTACAAGCAATTGTAACAGTATAGATAGCCAGTTTTGAACGAAATTCTGGTACAAAAAACCGTAATTTTAATTGATAAAACCATAAATAGTACGCCCTGATGATATAGGGCAGCAAGAGCAATTGCAATGCACCGTACCAAATATATAAATTTAAAAAATTAATGGACTTTTCTACGGAGTATAGGCATATCATTGTCGAAAAGGTAAATAATATCCGGACTAAAATTGAGCCACAGAGTCGCGCTTGTGCTGTACCTTTCGGCAGCAGGGACAACAACTTTTACCTCACTATTTCCCACATCTCCAAGCTTTATAGTCAATACTGTTGTATCTCCCTGAAACTCAATAACTTTAACTGATCCGGGTATGGAAGCTTCATATTTTTTATTTCGGGAGACTTCGATTTGCTGAGGGCGTACGCCTACAGTAATTTCAGCACCCACATATTTTGTATCAAGCTCCCCACTAAATCTAATGACCCTTTTACCCTTAGGAGTTGCAATAGAAACATCCTGTGGAGTCTCGATCCGACCATTAATAAAATTCATTGCCGGTTCTCCCACAAAGTATGCCACAAAACGGTTAGCCGGTTGATTCCATATATCATCTACCGTTCCAATCTGTTGCAATTCAGCCTTGTTCAAAATTGCCACTCGATCGCAGAGTGAAATTGCTTCAGCCTGGTCATGTGTAACATAGACAGTGGTAAGTCGAAGTTCATCATGGAGCCTGCGAATTCTAGCTCTTAACGTGGCCCGAACACGCTGATCCATATGAGAGATCGGTTCATCCAGGAGCGTCACGTTTGGTTTCCTAATGAAAGCCCGAGCTAAGGAAACCCTTTGTTGATGGCCACCTGCCAGAACTGATGGATATTTATTCAATACCGGAATCAGATCAAGAAGCTCAGCAATATACTTGACTTTCTGATCTACCTCAGCATGCTTCATTCTCCTCGCCCGGAGAGGGAAAGCTATATTTTCGTAAACAGTCAATCGCTGGTAAAGAGCATATGATTCAAAAGCGAGAGCGATATTTCTTTCCGCCGGGCCCACGTGATTCACAACTTTCCCGTCAAACAAAATCTCGCCACGGGATATTTCCTCCAACCCTGCAAGCATGCGCAATGTAGAGCTTTTTCCACCACCAGATGGCCCTAAAACCGCAAGAAACTCTTTGTCATTACACGTAAACGTCAGGTCTTTAACACCCACAACATTCCCTCTGGGGTAGATCTTCCAGACATGGTTAAGATCAACTCTGCTCATTTTTTAAGGGCTCCTATACTTTAGATACATCTACTGTGTTGTGGTAGAAAAACATGTGGTTCTGGTCAAAATCAAGCCACACCATCTCCGATAAATTGTAGTCGCCAAATCCACTTTCCCCACCCATCTTCACATGAAGAAACGAATCCTTTAACTGAAAGGTAACTATACTACTCTCGGCTTCGTGAGTAATTGCATACACAGGCAACTGAAAAGAATTTTCTGAAGTTTTTTGTCTGCTTGCTTTTATATGTTCACACCTGATACCAAGACGAATAATAGTCCGGCCATCTTTCTGTATGACTGCCTTTTTCATCGAGTTTATCATATCATCTCGAATCTGGATGGTAAAATCATCCCCTGCTTTAAAGAATGTTTTACCATCCCTTGAAATGATCTCACCATCTATAAGGTTCATCGGAGGCTCCCCAATTAACCCTCCCACGAAATCAGTAGCTGGAGTATTGTATATCTCCTCGGGCGTGCCTTCCTGCTCTATTACTCCTTTTCTCAAAACAGCAATATGGTCGGACAAAGCTAAAGCCTCTCGATAATCATGAGTTACATAAATAATGGTGCTGCGGTACTTGGATGCGAATTCCTTGAGTAGTGTTTGAGTGGAGAATTTCAACCTGGCATCAAGGTGTGCGATAGGTTCATCAAGCAAGTAAACCTCTGGTTTCCTTACCAGGGCCCTGGCCAAAGATACACGCTGCTTCTGACCCCCGCTCAGGTATTGTGGCAACCTCTCAAGCAGTTCTATAATTCCAAGAAAGTTGGCTATTTCTTCAACCCTTCGTCGTTCTTCCTGTGGTGATAATTTTAGCCCCCATCGTGAAGCCCTCAAAGGGAAAGCAATATTGCCATAAACATTAAAGTGTGGATAGAGATTATACGTCTCAAAAGCCATTGACACATTTCTTTCTTGAGGAGGAAGGTCATTCACTACACGGCTATTAAAATATATTGTACCTGAAGTGATGTTCTCTATACCGGCAAGCATCTTGAGAATTGTACTCTTCCCTGCACCTGTTGGACCAACAATAGAATAAAATTCTCCCTCTTTGCAGGTAAAGCTCACTTCTTTAACAGCCATCTTCTGCCCAT
Source organism: uncultured Spirochaetota bacterium (assembly GCA_964525675.1). Classification (GTDB taxonomy): domain Bacteria; phylum Spirochaetota; class B62-G9; order B62-G9; family DRHN01; genus CAYSRJ01. Next base: position 4,469 of record CAZGJW010000038.1, on the reverse strand, counting down.
ATAATTTTGTTACATTTTCAAGTTTCACTCCAGCCATGGCTATTCTTCCTCCTCTTCTTCCTTTGGCCGAGGACCATATTTAAAAAGCACCACTGCAATCACAGTGGCGATGATGGCTCCCACCCACTGCGGAACAAATTTCTCCACAAACCTGAGCCAAACAAAATTGAGGCCAATCCAGCCCATAATAGACCAAAAAAGCCAATTTCCCATTGTCATTCGTGGAAGCATCTCTTCACAACCTCACACTCAATTATGGTTTTATCCATTAGAATTCTGGCATTTTGTACCAGAATTTCGAATACAAATGACTATATTATACTACATTGCCGTAATATTACATACTTTAGGTAAAAACCATCAGGCAAGTGTCGATTTGAACCTTTTACGTTTGGAAGTTCACTTGCCTATTTTTTTACCAAAATGTTATACGAAAGTCCAGAACAGTACTCTTAATAGCTCTTCCTGGCTTAGCCTTTTACCGCCCCAAAAGTCAGTCCCCTGATTATATACCGCTGCATGAACCAGGCAGCGATTAATGTGGGTAAAATTGCAATAGCAGCGCCAGCCGCCATGGGCCCGTATTGAACCTCAATTGAACCCCAGAACGAAGATATCAGCACAGTTACTGTTCTTGCGGCATGCCGGGTAAATAAAAAGGCATAAAAAAATTCGTTCCATGACCATATAAAACAGAATACTGAAGTAACGGCCAGCCCGGGCCGGATTAAAGGAAACACTACTTTTGTAAAGACTTCCATCCTTCCATACCCGTCTATCATCGCTGCCTGTTCCAGTTCCACAGGAACATCTCTAAAAAAACCATACATTAAGAACGTGGCAAACGATGTGTTAAAATAAACATATAATAAAATTATTCCTGCATGTGTGTCGATTAACCCAAGAGTACGAAACATAATAAAGAAGGGTAGGGCAGCTACCACACCTGGAAACATCCTCGTTGAGATAGTGACAAAAAGCAAATGCCCGCCGCCTGTGTTCCAGCGGGCAAAACTATACGCAGCGAGCAATGAAACTATCATTACGACTGCGGTGCTGACCACACTAATAATCGCTGTATTACCCAGGTTGAACCAAAATGGATAATCTGTAAACAAACGATTGAAATTATCAAGAGTGGGGGCAAACACAATCAGTTTTTTCAACTCCGTTGTAAATATGTCGTTAGCAGATTTGAAGGCTGTCAGGTATATCCATAACAATGGACCAATCACTGTCAGAAGAACAATCACCGTTACCAACCAAAACAAAGCCTTTCTAAGCATCTCTTCCCTTCCTTCTGGTTTTATTCATATGTGTAAGACCACGATTACCATAATTCTGTATTAATGGTTTTGTCACTTTAATACACCTAACGCCTTCATCAGCTGCCGATACATGATGGCACAAATAGCAATAGTAAAAAACAGAGAAAATATCGCCATTGCTGAACCATAACCAACATCGAAAACAACAAAAGCAGTTCGGTAAACTTTCCAGTCCAGTAACTCGGTCCTGACGCCTCCTCTCGTTGTTCCATATAGAGGATCAAATAATCTTATTAACCACATTGCTCTTAATACAACAATGATCATGATAAGGGGGCTTAACATAGGTAACGTCAGTCTGCGAAAGGTATACAAACCAGGGGCACCATCTACTTTTGCGGCTTCGAAGACGTCTCTGGGTAGGCTTCTTAAACCAGCAAGTAACACAAACACAGAAAATGGGAACCATTGCCAGATAGTTATAAGGCAAATAGTATAGAGGGCAAATTTTGGAGACCACCAGTAAACCTTACCCAATCCGATAGCAGTTAATATTTGATTTACTGCTCCAAAATCATACTCAAGTAAAAAGTTCCACAGCAATGATAGAACAAGTGGAGCTACCAGCAGAGGCAAAAGGCTAAATCCTCGTACAATATTCTGGCCTTTGAATTCCCGGTTCCACAGCATAGCTAAACCCAGACCAATGAGCAATTCAACTGCTATACAGATCACCATAACCTCAAGAGTCCGCCCTAAAGCCTCCAAAAATGCCCTGTCATACAGCATTTCTTTATAGTTTTTTAGACCGATGAAAATAGGTTTTCCCTGCATCCCCCACTCATGAAATGAGTAATAAATACAATAAAACAGCGGGTATAACATAAAAATTAACAGTATAAGCAGCAGCGGAATAAGGAGCGTCCATTTAAAGTATCGCTCGCTGGTAAGAACCTCCCGGATCGATGGCTTTCTGCTTGCTGTAAAAGGCTGGGTTTCCGATGTGGTTTTATACTTAGTTTCACGTCCCATATTATTGTTAACCTTACCTCCTTAAACTTTCACTCACTCTTATCTTCTCTCCTCTGAAAACAATTGACATAATCATACTCTTATTAACATCACAATTACATGCTTAAACTCACAACAAGCGGTATATATCATCCTAGATAAAGACGGCCGTCCGCTTTTTTCACAGCAGGAACACACTTTCTCGAGTATTCTTATCACTCAATTAATCACAACGGCACCCTAAGGAGACTTGCCCGGGGTGCCGTTATGTTTCACTGCTTATTTCTCTTCTCTGATTGGTACTGTTTTATCGAACTTTGATGTTAATTCGAGAGTTTTGGCCTCAAGTTCAGCCACAGCCTCGTCAACTGTCGCCTCTCCAGACATTGGTTTATGAAGGATATTCATTTGCTCCTCATAAACCTTGCCGCCGGCTTTGGTATTGAAATACCAGTAGTTGGGGACATACCTGGCCTGCTTTGGCCAGATATCCAGGAGGTAATCACACAGAATTCCGAATGGATAGCGATTTTCAGAACTTTGCCACATCGGATCACGTATAACATCCATTCTGGTACTCAGCTGCCCACCTTCTTTCATAACTGCTTTTTGACATTCAAAGGAAGCAAGATATCGGACCAGCCAGTAGCCGGCTTCAGGATTCTTACTGGCTTGAGCAACCCCAACCGACCACGCACCTGTATAAGGCTGGCCTCCAACAGTTGGATATATACCCAGTTTGCCGCCAGGAACATGATCTTTAAGAATGCCAGCAGTCCATGCAAAGCAATTAGAAAATTGTGTAGGCTGAATAATCGCACGATCTTCTCCCTGTTGAGCAACAACAAAATCAAAATTAGCAGTTAGACAACCTGGTGAAGCCCATTGAAGTTCATTCTTATACTCAGTCAAGGTTTCTTTTAACGCTTTCTGGTCGTCTAAGGTGATCACGAATTCCTTCAACTTACCGGCAGAATCCCTTACCACTGTGACATAATCCGATCCCTTGCCCCAGAGGCGACAGCTTATCTCATCATTAATCTGATAGGCGCCTGCCATCATTGCCAGACCATAAAGATCATGATCCAGGGGCCTTCCTTTAAGCAGGTCTCCCTTCTTTCTGGTGAAAAATTGGCCCTGATCATACAACTCCTTATCTGTTGTCGCAGGCTTTAAGGGATAACCATATTTAGCTTTAAAGTTAGCTTGCTCGGTCGGGTCGTCAAATACATCCTGGCGGATAAACATACCCATGTGATAGGTGTAGAATGGGAGGACCATCTGGTCGCCATATGCCTGGCCACAAATGAGAATTGATGGAGAGTGGTTTTCGAGATCCTTTTTAAGGCCCTCTACTCCCCATGAATCATATTTGGCAGCCATGTCATATAATTTGTAGAGATAGGACGACCATTCTGTGGTCCATGACGTTTCGACGTAGACAACGTCGTAATAGCCAGTCCCAGCCATAAGCTCCACATTTTCCTTTGAATACACAACAGGCGAAGCCACCCTCTCGACATTTACTTTGACACCGGTTTTCTTCGTAAACGCATCAATATAGGGCATTATTTTGTCCCATACTTGACCGGTTTCAACTATCGTGTTGAGAGGTGCCTTATTCTGTATTTCCGGTATGTCCTTGAGTCCAAATAATTTTGGCAATGGGCGCTCAGCTACCGGAGCTTTCTCCACTGCTTTCTTTTCGACTTCCTCTTTTTTACCTCCTGCAAATACAAATGATGTAAAGCATGCGAGGAAGATCAGGATCAGTAAACAATAAAAAATGCTTCGCACTTTCATAATCTTTACCTCCGAATAATTATTTTGAATTTCCACAGGGTGCTCAATATTTTTTGCGCCTCCTCCTTAGCCCTTGCAACTATGTTGTTTCCTCACCCCCTTTCTAGCTTTGCTTCAAATTATAATGTATAATATACCATATCATACATCATTCATCTGTGACGTCAAGATAAAACACATGGCAACAACAACCATTGTTGTTATCAAAATTTCTAAAAAGGGCCCCATCTAAAAAACCTTTTAAACCTATGTAAATACATTCATTTTCAAATGTCTTCCAAATTCATTCACCCTATATGCCCACTGCAAAAATAAGAATGTGCGTATTTTTTTATCACTACTGTCCGGTTATAATTCAAATAATACCAATTGGTTACAAGAATTGGC
>CAZGJW010000037.1:0-22874 GCA_964525675.1 uncultured Spirochaetota bacterium | reverse complement strand
TGTATTCGAAATTCTGGTACAAAATGCCAGAATTCTAATGGATAAAACCATAAAATGGTTAGAGATAAAATCAAGGATATGAGGGGGCGGGCAGGCGGCATCAAATATTTTTTTCGGTAGAGAATGTAAATAATTCTTGACGAGATGAGTAATGAAATGCATAATGGAAGGGTAAATTCCAAAATACATCTCTAATGCGCAAAGGGGGGCGTTCTATGAAAGCTTTAAAAGTTGTACTGCTTATGCTTTTTTTCTGTGTGGCAGTGGTTTCTTTTGCAGACACCGATCTGGTGTATGAGACATTTTCGAGCAGCTCACTTTCACGGTGGATGCCGGTAAGCGGCAACTGGAAGGTGATGAACGGACGGCTTGTACAGACAGATACAAAAGAAACAATGGCGATGATCACCATACCGGTAAGACAGTATGGTAAGATGCTCTACCAGTTCGATCTCAGATATGTAGGCGGCGGACAGGATGATTACGCAGGATTCGGAATCCATATCTGTGTAAATAACCCAAGTACCGTACGGAGCTGGGGGAACGGTCAGTCATTACTGGCCTGGGTAACATGGGATCCAGGTCACTATGGACCGCCCGGTGCTTTTCTTCAGGCATACGAGAGCACGGGGCTGACCGATATGGGTCTGTGGGACAGGCTGTATCCTTCAGGCGACATTTTAAAATATGGCGGCAAGTTTTTCATTAAAGATGAATACCTGAAGACCGAGTACCTCAATTATACCGTACCCGTCAAGCTCGAGATCGATACACGAACCGGAAAGGGTAAATTCTACGACCCGTTCGATCCGGATAGATACTACTATCCCTTTGACCTGGGTGGTCCGATACGGTCGGGAAACTACTTCACGTTCAGAACGAACAGTGTATCGGTGAGCATCGATAATTTCAAAGTAACAAGGCTCGACTGATTACCGTATCCGTTTTAAAAAAGGGGGTATGCTCACCGAGTATGGCCCCCTTCTTTCTTTCGTGCTTGCCTCGAACAGTGCTCATTCTTGTTATGAGGACTGCTTTCCCGATTTGCGAATGAAATAAATAAGGAGGAAGGTTGAACGTGCTGTCTGTATAGTTGTGATTTGTGCAGGGATTTTTTTTGAAGTCATCGGCCCGAAGCATCCCTGAGTGCAGGTTTTGCATAAATCCCGTCAAGGTACAGTGTATTGTTTATCGACAACGAATAATGAATAAAAGGCTGCCACTCATATCCCTCTCATTAGTGCTGTTCCCTTTAATATACTTTTCTTCCACTGCCCACTGCCGGGCGGCAAAAAACCTGCAGTTTCTTGATTTTTATGAAGCAGATGCCCGGGATATTATCTCTTCAATGACCATCGAGGAAAAAATCGGGCAGATTCTCATATTCGGTTTTCAGGGATACAGCCTCGATACCGATCATACCCAATGGATGATCTCCGGAAGACTTGGAAATATGAAATTGTTTCTGCGGAATGTGCAGTCAAAGGAGCAGGTTCGAAACCTTACAGGCATGATTGAGAACCTCTGTGCAGGCACGCGCTTCAAAATACCGCCGTTTATTGCAACCGATCTTGAGGGTGGAACAGTAAACCATCTCCGGGAATTGGATGCCGCAATGGTACCATCCCCGGGCCTGCTCGGCGCGGCAGGGGATCCGGAATTTTGCAGGGGTTCAGCCCGGCTTATCGCATTGACACTTCATGATCTGGGAATCAATATGAACTTCGCACCGTGTGTTGATGTACTGACAAATTCCAACAACATGGTTATCGGGACCCGTTCATACAGCTCCGATCCGTTTCAGGTATACCATATGGTTCGGGCATTTATTGAAGAGCACCGGCGACTCGGGATTCTTACAACGGTCAAGCACTTTCCCGGGCACGGTATGACTGATTTCGACAGCCACATCTACTCCGGGATTGTCGACATACCGTTGAACGAGCTGCAGCGGATTCACATCGAACCGTACCGACTGCTCATCTCTCAAAACCTGATGGATGCGTGCATGGTTTCACATATTGTTTACAGGCAGGTCGATCCCCTCTATTCCGCCTCATTTTCAACGGATGTCATTACAGGGCTGCTTCGAAACAACCTTGCTTACCGCGGCCTGGTCATAACGGATGATCTCGAGATGGGCGGCTCGAGGAGCTATGCCTCTGATATTTTGAAGTTGTTTGTTCTTGCATTCAGAGCCGGGAACGACCTTATACTCGTCTCGCATGACATGGAAAAGCAGCAGCGGATAATCGAAAATGCCGTCTCACTTTTTAAGAACGGCGTGCTCGATGAACAGGAGCTTGACCAGAGGGTGCTGCTAGTGCTGAAAATGAAGAAACGGTACCTTGTAAACTTCTATGTCAGGCAGGGCAGCAGCACCGTTCGGACGAGGATGATAGAAGAGGCAAGACACAGTGTTGAAACTGACACAGCTCAGGGTATAACACTTCTTTCGTCGAAAATCGGCATGTTTCCGCCCGGTTATTTTTTCAGGGCTTCATTGGGAGGAGCAAAGGGGCTTGTTCTTTCGCCGACAAGTCAGTTCGAAGAGCTGGCAAGGCGGTATCTTCCTGGATGGGATATTATCAACATCTATTATATGCCCAATTGGAGGAGAAACCAAAACAGGCTGGCCAAGGCCCAAAAGAAGCTCAAGGACTACGATATCGTTGTTATCGGTCTTGCAAATGAGCTGCAGGCACCATGGGCGCAGGCATGTGCAAAAAAAGAGGTTCCCTTTGCCGTCCTTTCTGTGGACAACCCATATGCGGCACTTCCGTTTGCAGCCGATGCTCTTTTTATTGCAGCTTCGTACAGCCCCTACAGCCCGTCGATAGAGGCGCTCTTCGAGGCGGTATTCGTTACCGGCAAATTCCCGGGCCGCTTCCCGTATCTCTACAGCGGGGGAATGGATGAATAGTGTTCGCTGAATGTATGTGACTCTGTATCGATTTTCGCGTAGGCGGATAGGAACCTGTATTATAGACGGCTTAAGGCAAAACACTTCTTGTGGAATCAGCAAATTGAGATAGTTCTTGACAGCAGTAATTTTTTAGTATCTAGTATACCAATCTCTCCCGGGATTTGAAAGATACGCCATTGCCCTGCAAATCGTAATAAATAGCGGGATCGCTTTGCTTTGACGTGTCGCCCCCAATTTGATTGCACGGGAGGTTTTTAACTGTGCGGGTAGAAAGGAGGTGATTGTTACTTAAAGAAAGGTTGTTTTTAAATCAAAATAAATTATATGTAAAGGAGGCTGTACAGATGTCAGGAAACAGTAGAAAAAAAATCATGCTTATCCTTGCAATTTCAACGATTGTTCTCCTCTGCGGGTTGCTTCTTTTTGCAGGGGGGAAGAAAGAAAAGGGGAAACCGACCCTCAGTATTATCTGTTTTCAGGGTTATGCCGAGCCTGACTGGGTAAAGCCCTTTGAGGAAGAGAACAACTGCGAGGTGAAGGTCACCTATATCGGAACCGTCGATGAATGTTTTACTAAAACAAAGGCTGCACCAAATGAATACAACATCGTCTCCAACGATTCCGGCCGTGTGAAGATGTACTACGACGCGGGGTTGATCCAGCCAATAGACACTTCGAAATTGACGAATTACAGTAAAGTGGGCAAGTTCTTTCGAGAACACCCCTATGCAGAGGTTGAGCCTGGTAAGAAATTTCATGTTCCTATTACCTGGGGAACGCAGACAATCACCATAAATACCTCAAAGGTTCCTGCCGATATGCTCAGGCCTTTTTTAAGTGCGGACGGGAAAACCGTCTCTTTAGACATTCTCACCGCACCTGAGTCAAAAGGGTATACGGCGTTTTTCGATGAATCGACCAATGTGACACAAATTGCCGCCATTCATCTGGGAATAAAAACACCCACCCAGTTTGCACCCGGTGATTGGGACAGGGTCGAAAAGGAACTTTTAAAATGGAAGAGAAATGCGCGTACATTTACCACAGGTCTCGATTCCGAGTTTGCCGTGATGTCGGGTGAGGATGCCTACATACTGCTCGGCGGAAACGACGCTCTGCTCAACATCAAGTTCGAAGAGGCGGGCATACGTAACAAGTTTACCCAGTATCCGATGACCGAAGGAACGATTTGCTGGATAGACGGCTGGGTGATTACCAAGCCCACCACCGGAGCTTCACTCGAGCTCGCGCACAAGTACATCGATTACATGATTGGTGCTGAGGGGCAGGCCCAGCTCGCGAAGCTCGTCGGTTTTGGTATCGTCAATGTGGAAGGCAAGTCTGCCTATAACCCGGTTGCCCTTGATGCGTGCTGGTGGTACGGCATGGATGTATCGGCTGTTCCCTTCCCGCTCTATGTAATGACGGCTGAAGAGGACCCGGCCAGGCGTGTTGAATTGTGGAACAAGGTAAAGGCAACACCGTGAGATATGAGTAACCGATTAACCAGGGCAGAACCGGTGGTCTATGCCGGTTCTGCCGAATTAAAGGGACACAATGCCTATCTATTTGAGGGAAACTCTATCAATGAAAGCAGATTGATTCTGCTCTGGGGCCTCGCAATAACATCAGGCAGTATTTTTGTAGTATTTCAGAAAACCATTATCCTGGTATTTTTCTGATATTTTTCATGTGGAGCGGTATATGGCGAACAATGAAACATCTGCAATTAGGCTGCAGAATCTTACAAAAAGATTCGATGAAGTTGTAGCAGTTGATAATTTCAATGTTGAAATTGAGAAGGGTGAATTTTTCTCCCTTCTCGGTCCGTCCGGATGCGGGAAGACAACGACACTGCGCGTTATTGCCGGTTTAGAGACGCCGACAGAGGGGCGGGTTCTTCTCGAAAATAAGGAAGTAACCAAAATACCGGCGTTCCGGCGAAACGTGAATACCGTGTTTCAGGATTATGCTCTTTTTCCACATATGAATGTTAAAAAAAACATCTACTTCCCGCTCAAGATGAAAAAGATGCCGCTCTCCGCTGCGGAGCCGAAGATTCATAGAGTATTGAAGCTCGTCAACATGGAAGGGTTCGGAGGAAGGCTTCCGCAGCAGCTCTCAGGAGGGCAGCGGCAGAGAATTGCCCTTGCCCGCTCACTCGTAAACGAGCCAGCAGCCCTGCTCCTAGACGAGCCTCTCGGCGCACTTGATTTCAAATTGCGTGTCGCCATGCAGAAGGTGCTCAAGGATATTCAGAGAAACGTCGGTATTACCTTTGTGTACGTGACTCACGACCAGACAGAAGCGATGACCATGAGCGACAGGATCGCCGTGATGAAGGACGGGCTCGTGCATCAGATAGGAACTCCCGATGAAATATACAATGAACCAGCAACGGCGTTCGTCGCATCTTTTATCGGCGACATGAACTTTCTGCATGGCTCGGTGTTTTCGTCGAATGAAAAAGGAGGACATGCCACAGTATCGGACAGAACCATACAGACGAGAAAATCGAAAAAGACAATGGTCAAGGGGGATGAGATTCTTCTGTGCATACGGTCTGAGCGGGTTTTGCTGAACCCGAAAAATAAAGAGGTTGAAAATATAATAGAGTCGAAACTCATGCGGATTGTTTTCAGAGGCACCGATTATGAGGCAACCTGCGTGTTCGATGATTCTGAGATTCGCGCAGTCGTGGGTGCAACTGCATGGGGGCGTTCGCTGAAAGAGGGGGATGCGGTTCATGTGGGATTCAATGCCGCTGATGTAGTAGTTTTTCCTCGTACCGAAGAAAAGGATATCATCAAATACAGTGTGGAGGCGGTATAGAGCATCATGGATGAAAAGAAGCGCATTTTTGACGACCCGAAATCCTATGTCAGGGGGGTACCGATTGTTGTATGGCTGCTTTTTCTCGTTGTGGTACCGCTTATTTTCACCTTTACCATGAGTTTTTACCGGAGCAAAGGACTCGTGCTGGAAAAGACCTTTACGCTGGACAACTACAAACTTTTTTTCACCGACCCAATTTATTCACGCGTTCTTTTAAAAAGTCTTCGATTGGCGCTCGGAGTATCGATACTCTCCCTTGCAACGGCCTACCCCCTCGCATACATGGTCTCATTTAAAATGGTTCGAGGCAGAAACCTGCTATTTATGATGTGTATCATTCCGCTCTGGGTAAGCTACCTGGTCCGGATTATCGCCTGGCGCTCAATACTGGGAAACAGGGGGGTGATAAATTCAGCTTTGATGGCAGTTGGAATTATAAAAGAACCGATTCGAATTTTTCTCTACAACAGGTTTGCCATTGCGATAACCCTGACCTATATATGCATACCATTCGTTTTCATCCCCGTGTACACTGCGCTTGAAAAGATACCGAAAAATATTCTCAATGCTGCGAATGACCTGGGGGCCAATGAGTTTCACTCATTCATCAATGTGATCCTGCCACTATCGTTACCCGGCCTTATTACCGGGTTTATATTTTCGTTCATTATCGCGCTCGGTGATTACATTATTCCACTCCAGCTCGGCGGCACACAGGGAATTATGTTCGGCAATCTCATTTGGAGCCAGTTCGGATTCGCGTTCAACTGGCCGTTCGGTGCGGCCCTCGGGTTTGTGCTTTTCGTCATATCGGTTACAATACTTGGTCTTACGGCTAAGTTTGGATCGACGGAGGGAGGTTTTCTTAGTGAGTAGCACCGGCAGTATAATAAGACTCGAGAAGAGAGGTATCGGTTTAAAAATCTATGGAGCGCTGATTTTTGCATTTCTGTACCTTCCGTTGTTCGTTGTTCTCGTGTTTTCTTTCAGCCCGACAAAGACAATTGTAGGTATGTCCGGCGTGACCACCAAATGGTACACGGAGCTGATTCATGACAGTGAGCTCCTGAAAGCCCTCCTTCACTCTTTTGAGGTCGGGATCAGCGCGGTTTTGATCGCCCTTATACTCGGAACCTCAGGCGCATTCTTTATTACAAAGGTGCGTTTTCCCGGGAAAGGGGTTTTCCGTGCCCTCGTTATGCTTCCTTTCGTTCTTCCAGGAATAATCATGGGCCTTACCCTTTTGATTTTTATTAAAAACCTCAATATTCCTCTTTCGATGCTCACCATCATGATGGGGCACGTATCCTTCACCACCCCGATAGTGATGTTTCAGGTTTCAAGTCGGATACAGCGTATGGGGCCGAATTATCGGTACGCCGCGCAGGACCTCGGTGCTTCACCTTTCAAGACCTTCTGGTACGTCACACTCCCGATGATCCGCACAGCGCTCATCGGCGCGGCCCTGCTTGCCTTTACCGTGTCCTTCGATGAAATTGTCATCTCCTATTTTCTTACAGGAACCTGGATGACACTGCCCGTGTACCTCTACGGCATGCTCAGGTTCGGGCTTTCGCCGAAGGTATACTCGGTTTCAGGGCTCATACTGGTGTTTTCACTCTCCCTCATACTGCTGATGACAAGGTATATCGGCAGGCCTTCGGAGGAGGGTACAGCGAAAGGATAAAAAAACGTGCGGTTTCATTTCTGATTTCTAAAACGGACTAATCCACCAACGGTGCACCGGCCTGTGTATCGATAAAGAGTGCGGGAGGTAGATCTATGCAAACAAACAAAAAACCCATGATAGGGCTCTTCGCAGGAGGGATCGAGCAGTACTGGACCGAGTGCGGCATGAACGAGCTTCCGTCCGCCATGGAACGGGATATCAGGAAGCTGAAGGGACTGCTTGATAAAAAATGTGATGTGCTGTATCCCTTTTTGATAAAAAATAAGTCGGATGCGAAAAAGGCGGGGAAGATCTTTCTTGAAAATAATGTTGATATGGTGCTGATGTACCACGCCACCTACATTGACGATATGATGACCGTTGCCCTGATAGACCAGATCAGGGGCATATTTCCCGTTCTGTTTCTCTCACAGGGGCTTTCCGGTATTCCGGATGATTTTTCCCTGATCGAATCCGGCACCTGCTGGGGGGTGAACAGTGGCGTCCAGCTTCCAAGCAGTTTCAAGCGGCTCTGGAGGGAGTTCAATTTCGGATTCGTTTTCGGGTATATTGAAAGTGATGAAGCGATCGACCAGATTGCTCGCTATGCGCTCGCAGCAAAATGTGTGAATAATTTGAGAGGCAGGATGATAGGCTTTCTCCCCCACCGAAGCGCCGGTGTGCCGATGTACGATACCTTTCCCGATGAAGCCCGCATGATGGGACAGACCGGCGTAAAGCTCAGCTTCCTCTACATCAACGATCTTCTCGAGAAAATGAAAGAGGTCAGTGATGATGATATAGAGAGGCTCACCGCCGACCTCTACGAGCAGTGTGAGATTATTGAGCCGACGAAGGAGGAGGTGACACTCTCTGCGCGGCAAGCGCTGGCGCTCGAACGACTGGTCGCAGAAAAGGGGCTTGATGCGCTTGCAATCGACATGTTTCCGGGCCTGACGCCGATATGCAGAATGATTCCATGTGTCGGCATGGCGAGACTGATCGATAGAGGAGTGGTGGTGGCGACTGAGGGTGATTTGTCAGTCTCTGTTGCAGGGCTCATCATTAAAGAACTTTGCGGGAAGCCAGTACATTTCTGGGAACATTTGATGTTCGATGAACAGAAGAACTGGATACTCGGCGGGCATGAGGGGGGGAGCGCCGGATTCAGCATGGCCAAGAAGGGCACGAAGCCGAAACTGAGGAATACCCAGTACCTGAATTTCAGCGGGATCCCCGGGGCCCCCTTTAACGGAGTTCTGCCAGAATTCATAACTGACCCCGGTCCCGTAAGTCTGCTTACACTCTTTAAGGGGGAAGAGGGGTATGAGATGCGGCTTGCACGGGGTGAGTCGGTCGACACGCACCCGCGTGAGGTGCACTTCGAGCATACGATCTTTTCACCGAATATTCCGCTGAAGGAGTATTTCAATCGTATTGCCGAGGTAGGTGTGTGCCATCACTTTGCCCTGGTTCATCAGGATATCAAAAGCGAGATTGAAAAGGTTGCGAAAGTTTTACATATGAAGCTCGAATACCTCACTGATTAGCAGGTGTGAAAAATTAAAGGGGAGAGAAAATGTCTGGCATGGAATAACGAACGTACCCATGACACAGTGGCGATGATCACCATACCGGTAAGGGTAAATTCTACGACCCGTTCGATCCGGATAGATACTACTATCCCTTTGACCTGGGTGGTCCGATACGGTCGGGAAACTACTTCACGTTCAGAACGAACAGTGTATCGGTGAGCATCGATAATTTCAAAGTAACAAGGCTCGACTGATTACCGTATCCGTTTTAAAAAAGGGGGTATGCTCACCGAGTATGACCCCCTTCTTTTTTTCGTGTTTTCCACTACTGGAAACATCTTGAAGTGATACTGATAGATATAGTCCTCGACCAGTTCCTGGAGGGTGAGAGCACCCTTCACGCTGATGGGGTTCTTCTCCATGAACCTGCGTACCTTCTCGCCTTCCAATGCCTGGCGAACGATGAGTTGCTGGTAGGAGGAGCGGGCTGCATTGTTGAGAAAGAGACCGATGAGGAACCACCACATTCCGCCGATGAAACTCCCTCTCAGAAAGTTAAAAACTCCCCAGGCAATCAGTACGAAGGCAAACGCGGATCCGATCCATGAGGTGACCCGCGTCGCATACCGGAGATTCTTTTTCGCATTCCATATTGCAGACCGGAGCACTCTTCCGCCGTCCAGGGGAAAGGCCGGAATGAAGTTGAATAGGGCGAGCGCACCGAACCGTCGTGCCACAAGGGAGTGAGAAAGCTCATGTATCACAATTGAAAGAAAAAGCCCGAGCGCACCGGCGATTCCCATGAGAAGATAGGTGATTGTAGAATGGCCTTTATAGCTCTGGGGGAAGAAATCTGGGGGAAGAAAGTCCCAGCGAGGGACCAGGTGACAAGCACGAGTATAAAGAACCAGCTCAGGTCGAGCCTTACGGTGAACCCGAACAGTTTAAATACCGTGATTCTCTTCCTGAACATTTTATAATCCTCCTTTAATAAAAAGCTCTTGATTGGTTTGAATCTTTTACGATTAAAAGTTCATTTGTCTGTTTTTTATAACTTTTGTCATATACCCATAGATGTTTGTTCATGATTTCAAATCTATAACAGTCCATTTCCACTCTAATATATTAATATTAAATGAATTATACAATTTAGAAAAACAAACATTGGGATGGCAGTGTTAAAACATTTTTTATTGTTGCAGTAGAGATTATAAGGTTATCGTCTTCCTTCTATACGGAAGGAAAATGTTGCCCATACAATCATCAGGACAAAAAAGCCCAGAAGGAAAATAGCGTCAAACAACAGCCCAAAGTTAGCCCACTGGTCTCCCAGCACAGCGCCGCGTATCCCATCCACCATGTAGGAAAGTGGATTTACCCGCACAATGGCATAGAGCCACCCGGGCAGCTTGTTCACCGGATACATCGCACCACTTAAAAAGAACATGGGCATCAAAAAGAAGTTCATGATAGTGCCAAAGCCCTGAAAACTGGTAATGCGGCTTGCCACAACTATCCCCAGCGAAGCCAGCGCTACCCCTGCTAACGCCATCAGGAGGAGCATCTCCAGCACGCCTGTAAAATCAAAGCGTATCCCGAGGAAAAGTCCAAGCACCGCCACTAAACACCCCTGCATGAAGCTGATGAACCCTCCGCTCAGGGCTTTTCCCATAGCAATAGCAGTACGGCTAACGGGTGCCGCTAAAATCTCCTTCAGAAAGCCAAACTCCCGGTCCCATACTATGCTGATTGCCTGCTGCACCGCCGCGAACATTACTGTCATGCCTATGATACCAGGGAATATGTAGTGCGTATAAGAAATATCTCCGCCAACATTGACTGAACCACGGAGCCCCAGCCCCATGATGAAGAGCCACAACACACTGCGGGTGAGGCTGCCTATTAGCTGCGTCCGCTCTCTATAAAAACGGATTATATCACGCAGAGCCACAGCATATATTACTCGTAACTTCATTAAAGACTCCTTCTTCTTCGGACAAAGCTGCGCAACAGATCTTCACTATTAGCGGCTTCCTCGCGAATTTGTCTGCCGGTAAGAGTTAAAAAAACATCATCCAGACTGGGCTTTTTTAGGGAAACAGAAATGATTCTGGGGGTAAGACGGCGGATAATATCAGGGATGAGGGATTCACCATCTGGGGCAGTAAAATATATGACGTTATTCTTGCCCTTTTTTGCCTGTACGCTAAATATTGTTGCCAACTCCTGCACCGCTAAAGCATCATCATTGGTGGCAAGGTTGATGACATCCCCGCTAACACTATTCTTAAGCTTTTCCAGTATATCCATGGCAATTATTTTACCGTGGTCAATGATGGCGATGCGGTCGCAATGTTCCGCCTCATCCATGTAGTGCGTGGTTAAAAAGATTGTGAGATCGGTATGTTCCCTCAAGTCTAAAAGATACTGCCAGATGTGGTGTCGAGTCTGTGGGTCGAGCCCAAGCGTTGGTTCATCCAGGAAAAGCACTGCAGGTTTGTGCATAAGGCCCCGTGCAATCTCCAGGCGGCGTTTCATACCGCCGGAAAACTCCCGCACGAGCGATTTACGACGATCGAAAAGCTCAACCATCTTTAAAACGGCCTCCATGCGTTCCTTACGGATAGCAGATGGAATGTGGTAGAGGAGCGAATGGAAGTAGAGGTTCTCCTCGGCGGTGAGGCGGTCATCCAGGCTTGGATCCTGGAAGATTATGCCTATGTGACTGCGGACACGGTCGGGCTCACGGACACAATCATAGCCCGCAACCGAGGTACTACCGAAGGTGGGAGCAAGCAGGGTGCACAGGACCTTGATGGTGGTAGTCTTACCAGCGCCATTAGGACCGAGAAAACCGAATATCTCACCTTTGGATACAGAAAAGGTTATATCGTCCACCGCACGAAATTTGTCGTAATCCCGTATAAGATTGGTGACTTGTATTACGGTTTCGGACATATTCTCTATCATAGCACCGCGATTGCTTCATTCATCAAGCATCAATGGAACTATATTTTACAATTTGAACATTATGAACGACATTAAAAGAAAACTAATTGAAAGCAAAAATTTTAGGCAAGTGCACTTTCAATCGTAAAAGGCCATGGAAAACTAAAAGACCATTGTTTTTTGTAAAAACCGGTTTTAAAAAAAACCGGAGTGCGCTGGTACAAAATGCCGGTTTTTTATATGGATAAAACCATAATTGAAATACCAGAGATAGCACATAGAAATGCGCATTTATTGAGCCAATTACGTTTTTCCCCTATTCGCTCTCATCTTCACCAAGGATAAGGCTGATTATTTCTTTCTGTCAAGAAAAATACAAAGAAAGTCAATAAACCTGTTCTAATAGTAAGGATTTACATGAAAATAAAATGGAGAGAACCTCTGGCATTGGCCTAAGATAATGAACCTAAAAGAACCCCTCGCAATTGTTGTCTCCAAGGAAACAGGAGGGGTTCGAATCTATCATCACTGAAAGATTTTCATGGAGATTGAAAATAACAAGTAATCTCCCACACCCTCCTTTAACGAAGTGGGGAAGAGGGGAATTCGCTTTTAGAATATGCCAGAGAAATGGGTAAGCACCGGGGCTAACAATAGCGAGATTACTGACATTAATTTCAACATGATATTAAGTGATGGCCCTGCAGTATCCTTCATCGGATCACCAGTCGTATCCACTATGACTGCAGCCTTATGAGCCTCTGATCCCTTTCCACCGAAATGGCCTGCCTCAATCCACTTCTTAGCATTATCCCAGGCCCCACCCGCATTATTCAGGGTGGTGGCAAGAATAAACCCAGTAGCGAGGGAACTGATAAGAAAACCGCCGAGGGAATATTTGCCAAGGATGATACCCAATAGAAAGCGATCATTGTTGTAATTGATACCATAAGAACGGGTGGTCCGCTACTTAGCAGTCCAGTGGCAAAACCATGAACAATAGTAACGCCACCTCCAATTGTGGAGGCCTGTGATATCTCCTTGGTGGGTCTAAATGCATAAGAAGTGTAGTAATTGGTGCTTTCTCCCATAAGCACACCCGCTACTAAACCTGTAAGGACTGACCAGAATAGACCAATGTGGCCATTTAACAAACGGATTATTAAAAAGCTTAAGATCGCGTTCAATATGGAAGCACCAAGGGTGCCGCGGCGCAAGGCTCCTAAAAGAGCTCTCATCTCTTCCTTCTCTGTTACTCTGACAAGAAAACAGCCGATAACGGACGCCACAATGCCTCCTGACATGATTAACATCGGAAGCCACCAGGAAGCTTGCAAGGCAGCATCGGGAGCCCTGGAAGGAAACAACTTTATTATCCATGGGGCTATTGCATCCGGTGCTACAACAACACCTACAATACCCAGGGTCATGGCCGCAACAACGGTTTCGACATAAGACTCGAAAAGGTCAGAGCCCATGCCACATACATCTCCCACATTATCACCCACAAAATCAGCAATCACGGCAGCATTTCTTGGGTCATCTTCGGGTATCCCTGCTTCTACCTTACCCACTAGATCAGAACCAGCATCAGCCCCTTTGGTGAAAATGCCACCCCCTACTCGTGCAAAGAGAGCAACTAATGAAGCTCCGGTTCCATACGCTGGAATTATAGCAAGGAAATTGGGATCCTTGCGCCAGGCAAAATACAGGATAGATAACCCGATGGCACCTATGCTGGCTACCGTTAAACCCATCACCGCTCCACTGCGAAAAGAAACACGCAATCCTTGATTTAAACTTTTTTCTGCTGCAGTGGTGGTTCTCCCATTAGACCTGATAGCCATATTCATGCCAGCATATCCAGCGCCCATCGAACAGAGAGCGCCAAAGATAAAGGCGATGCTCGTTTTCCAGCCCAGTGCAGGAATGAGACTCAGGATGATTGCGATAACGACGATTACAATGATTTCTGTTCGATATTCTCTTTTAATAAATGCCAGGGCTCCTTCCTGAATAGCGCTTGTAATTTCCCTAATTTTCTCTGTACCTGAAGATTGTCTGAGAACATAACGGACAAAATAAACCACTGTACCAAATCCAAGAATTCCACAGATAACTGATCCCCATACTAAATCCATGACACCCTCCTTTCTAACGAAATAGTGTTGCTTATTGTAGCACGGATTTTCCCCGCAGTATCATCAGTATCCATTCGAAAGAAGGTAAAAGGCCCAGTTGCTATCTTTCCCTTGATTGCTCCAAAGGAACGGTCGTATCCAAGGGAGGCGCCCAGAATATCCAGATTGGAGATTTCAATATCATTATTCATAAAACTTTTTGGATAATTGCTGCAGTGAGTAACTGCACACTTGTTGCGGTCATCTCCGTGTCGGTAAAGGGTATTCCGTATTGATGGAGATTGTTGCATACTGACACCTTTCCGCAGAAGGCATCTCGCCGATGAAGCAAATCCACCATGTCAGTATCATCATCTGTTGCGTGGACAAGTACAGGAGCGTCGAGTTTTGATTCGCTCAGTGTAACAGCGATGCTGATCTCATCCCCAAAGTTGGGAAGTGATACGATAATACCGTCGATCTCATAACGGTGTTCGTTAAAAAGCCGCACGCATTTCTGAGCATCTTTAACAGTTTCGATTGCGCCACTTGATGTTGCGCCGTCAGGCAGAACTACAGTATTAAAACCTGATTTTTCAATTTTTGTTAGAAGTTTTTTCTTCTCCGCTCTTGCAAATTCTTGATTAAAAAATCCTCTGGTGAGAGGGGAGAATCTAATGGTAATGGAAGCTAATGCAAGTG
Source organism: uncultured Spirochaetota bacterium (assembly GCA_964525675.1). Classification (GTDB taxonomy): domain Bacteria; phylum Spirochaetota; class B62-G9; order B62-G9; family DRHN01; genus CAYSRJ01. The sequence continues at coordinate 8,138 of CAZGJW010000037.1, read as the reverse complement.
ACCCTGTAAAAAAGGAACGGATAAAATTTATTGATATTGTCACAAGGATGAGGACATTTATTGCACTATTTGCTGTATTAATTCTTTTTAGTATTATAGCTCCAAATTATCTTTCCGGAGAAAACCTTCTCCTCATGGCAAAACATGTCACTATTATGGTGATTATTGCCATCGGGCGACGTTCGTGATTCTCACTGCCGGTATTGATCTCTCTGTTGGTTCATTGGTGGGGCTAACCATGATGGCCGCCAGTTTTTTCATCAATAGAGGAATTACGATTCACGCTCTTAATATCACCATCTACTTTAGAGTGGGGGTCATCATAGTTATCGTTCTGTTGCTTGGCACTGTAGTTGGGTATGTCAACGGATTCTTCATTACAAAATTTAATGTAGCACCATTTATTGCAACCCTGGGGATGATGTACATTTGGTCATGGGGTTGTAATCATCTTTGCAGTTACCATAGATAATCTGCAGGTAAAAATACAGGAAAAGAGAAGTCAGTTTTAAACAGGGAAACCTGTGGAAATCAGGATAGCCCTTTCTTCCTTAAAATAGTATAATTCCTATATATAGCAACAGAACAACTTTTTTTAAATTGAAGCTGTAATCAAACTGCAATCAGGATGAAGTTTTTCCATTTATTGACATCTTCCCGGGGCATGTCAGTATGTGATATAATCATGATTTTATTATGGGGGAGAACCGATGAGTAAAGTATTTGAAGAGATATATGAATACGTGCAGGGTCTCGAGATAATCGACACCCATGAGCACCTGCCAGCTTTTGAGAATATGAGAGAGAAAAACACGGATATTTTGAAAGAGTATTTGACCCACTATTTCAACTGCGACCTGATTTCGGCAGGCCTTTCCGCTTCAGACTTCGAAAAGGTGATAAATCCCGACCTGTCCCTGAGTGAGCGGTGGGACATTGCCGAGCCGTACTGGGATTTTTCGAGGTATACCGGGTATGCCCGGGCGCTTGATATATCGGTGAAAGGCCTGTACGGGATAGACATGATATGCCGTGAGACTATCGAGGAGTTAAACGGAAAATTTCTCGATTCTCTTAAACCGGGGCATTTCAAAAAGGTGCTGAAGGACAAATCGAAGATCCGGGTGAGCCTGCTTCACGATATTCCAAAGGAGAATGAGAAAATAGTATTTGACAGCAATCTGAAATGCGATCAGGACTTTTTCAGAAACGTGTACCCGATAGATGGTCTGATCTTTCCCCAGACAGGGGACGAGATTGAACGGATCGAGGAACAGGCAGGTTTTACAATATGTGGATTCGGGGATTACCTCGAGGCTGCTGAATCTCTTCTCGACAATGCGCTTGAGCACGGGGCGGTCGCGCTGAAGAGCGCCCTTGCCTACCAGAGGCCCCTGCTGTATGAACGGGGCGCCATGAATGACGCTGAAGAGGAGTTCAACGAGCTTTTCAAGTACAAGCACATGGGGAACTACCTGCCCCAGGTGTTCCCCCTGGGCAGAAAATTTCAAGACTACATGATGCACTTTATATTGCGCCTCGCAGGCAGGCGCAACCTCACGGTTCAGTTTCATACCGGGATTCAGGAGGGAAACGGAAACATACTGAAAAACAGCGATCCCGCGCTTCTTTCGAACCTGTTTTTAGAGTATCCGGATGTTGATTTCGATATCTTTCACATGGGCTACCCCTTTCAGGATGTGGTATCGGTGCTGGCGAAGAACTTTCCCAATGTGTTCATCGACATGGCCTGGGCCCATATTGTGTCGCCGTCAGTAAGTATTCACGCCCTGGCAGGGTGGATTGATTCTGTCCCGGTAAACAAGATAAGCGCATTCGGCGGGGACTATCTTTTTATCGACGGCGTGTACGGCCATCAGGCTCTGGCCCGGCAGAATGTGAGCAGGTCCCTTGCCATAAAGGTAGAGGAAGGCGTTATGGATGTCGACCGTGCGAAGGAAATATCCCAGATGCTTTTCTACCAAAACCCGTACAAAATATTCAAACTGGAGAAAAGCCTCTGACAGCAGTAATAATCAGATCTCCAAGTTTTATACCGGTAATTTGTATTTTATCCAATGTTCAACCAGCTTTCCCAGGTATGGGATGACGGCATTCAAATGGATAAATCCATAATCATTTACAATATCTTCAATGCGAATAGTAATGTCGTGGCCGTTATTTGGCCCATTTCGGGTATCATGCTTTTCCCTCGGAGTTGAGCACTCTCATTTTTTCCCGGATAAGATTTGCATGATATTCCAGAGCGCGGGGAAATATTTTATGGGGGAATTTTTCCTTTTTATCAAGTTCTGCCAGTGATTCACGCAGTCCCGCCATGAAGGCGGTTCTACCTTCCGCCCCGATATTCACTTTCGTAATGCCGAGGCCTATGGCCCTCTGCAGATCACTATCCTGTATCCCGGAGCCGCCGTGAAGAACCAGCGGGACGTCTACGACCGCCCGGATTGATTCGAGGCGCTCAAAATCGAGTTTCGGCTCCTTTTTATAAAAACCGTGCGCGTTGCCGATTGCTACTGCAAGCGCGTCGGCCCCGGTCTCTTTGACAAAAATATCCGCCTCATGCGCGTCGGTGTAGTATTTTTCGTCGGGTTCCGATCCGTCCTCTTCTCCGAGAACGCCTATTTCTCCCTCTATAGAAATTCCGGCTTCATGCGCAATCCCAGCAGCCTGACGTGTGAAACGTATATTTTCAGAAAGCGAAAAGCGCGAGCCGTCGATCATAACGCTCGTTGCCCCGAGCACAATTGCGCGTTTGATGTCTGCTATTTCCTGGGCATGATCGATAAAAATAACTACCGGGACTGTCGCTGACCGCCCGAAGGAAACACATACTTCATAAAGCTCTTTTTCCCCCGCAAAGTCAAGCTCCGGCTGCCAGAGAGATATAATGACAGGAGAACGCATCATCCCGGCAGTCATGACGATGTTTTTTGCCGAGTATATATCCCAGGCATTGAAAGAACCGACTGCATATTTTCTTCTTTTCGCATCATTCAATAGTTCTTTAAACGTTGTAAGCGGCATCTTCAGTTATACCTCTTTATACCACCACTTCACCGATGGTAAGCACTGCATGGCCCGATTAAAAATATAGTAGAAGATGCGAACCCTCTTATTTCCAGCCGGCATCTCCTGCAACAAGGCCTTTAAAGCGTGCGCGTATTTTCCGATCAAGCTCTTCGGAAAATACCGCAGGGTTGTCCTTGCTGAGAATGCTTTCTGCAAGCTCGAGCGCGCGTGCTGCCGCATCCTTTCTACCGGATGAAATCCACGTTTCGCGCATGTCTCTTGTCGCTATTTTTGGGAACAAAGCTGTTTTTTTCATATACTGCAGGGTATGGTCAGAATCCATGAAGCTGCCACCGGGTCCTATATCTTCTATCAGGCCGAGTGCAAGTGTATCATCGGTGAACTCCACTCCACGTGCAAGCCGTTTGAGCATGAGAGCGATTTCGTTATCGATTACCGCCTTGGAGAAATCAAAGGCCATGAGACTTCCAAGAAGCCCACCCATATTGAAGAGATCCGCGCCCGCTAGCAGCGCTGCCGTGGTGCCCATTCCCGTTTCGTATCCGGACTGTGCGTCGTTTATGTGGGCATTCGTGAGCCCAATATACCCGCCCGACGGAACATTGTAGAAACGCGCCATCTGAGAATGGGCCATCTGGAGCATGCCGGTTTCTATTGCCCCGGGCGTATAGGCGCCGGTACGCATGTCGGCGACTGTAGACAAAACCGCGTATATCAGTGGAGTTTCGGGCTGGATCATCTGCTGCAGCACAGAGAGCGCGAGAAACTCCGCGTTTCCAAGTGCCAGGGTCCCCGCAAGTGTGAACGGTGCTGTTACGCCGGCATTCGGGACGATAGTGCCGTACACCGGAAGCCTGTTTTCGGTAAGGTATATCACCGCTTCGGTCGATTCAACATCCATGGTAAGCGGTGATATCACCGGGCAGTAGTGATGGTTGATGATCGGCCGTTCACGGTACGAATCTCTGCCGCCTGCAATGAGCTCGCCAAGCCCCAGCACATCATGCAGGTCCTGCATGTTCGGGGTGTTGCTCCGAACAGGCTTCAGGCAGTTTTTAAGCGACGGATAGAAGCGGGACAGGCTGAACTGCCCCTCTGGCGCATCGTCCGCAAGTGTTGAAATTGAAAAAACATCATACCCTTCGAGCTCGTTGATCAGAAATGCGATATCGGCAATGTCCTTCGAGGTGGCACGCCTCTCCTCGCTGGTTTTAGAGTCTATGATGTTGGGAGCGGAACTTCCTGTTACTACGAGTGGCCTGTCGTCCGGGATGGTTCTGTCAAACTGCGGATCACGTCCTCTGAATGTAAAGGTGGGGGTGAAAGTTTTTCTGTAGTCTTCGACAACGGTGCGTGGTATACGAACCCGGTTCGTTTGAGAGTCCACTGTGCACCCGTGCTTTTTGAAAATCGACCGCGCCTTTTCGTTTCTGACAAGCAGTCCGACTGTTTGAAGGATTTCTTCTGATGCTTCGTGAATGTCACGCACCTCTTCAGAGTTTAAGATTTCAGTGAATTGCATGGCTGTTCCTTTCCAGTGCTTTATGCTTTCCGGTATAGATGTTGCTTAAGGTGCTATTTAAAGAAATATGAGGCAAAACCGTATCAATGTGAATAAAAAAATGTCTCGTTCATTGTGTCCATTGCTTTTTCTTTCCGGCCATAGCCCTGTTTACAATATCTCTGATCGCCTGAATTTTAAAGGGCTTGGAGATTACAAAATCAACGCCCTTCTTGTGAATATCTTCATCACTGAGCTGTTTACCCCAGCCGGTTACCAGCACGAATGGGGTGTCGGGCGACCGGTCCTTGATGTGCCTTGCGACCTCCCATCCGGACATGTCCTCCATACCGAGGTCGCTGAATACAATGTCGTAGGTTTTGGCGGAGAAAAGCCGCAGTCCGTCGTCCCCCCTCTCTGCAGTGTCAACACTACAGCCGGAATTTTTAAGAATGTCGGAAAGCAGTGTGCGCATTATTTTTTCGTCGTCAATGACGAGAGCCTCTGCCGGTGTGACGGGGGTGGTTGCCTGCGGTGATTCTTTTTCCTCTTCGGCAGCTCTGACAAAGGGCAGGGTAATGGTGAAGGTGGAACCGTTTCCCTCGCTACTGTCAATTACAATTTCTCCTTTATGTCTGGTTATTATACCGTAACAGATCGAAAGTCCTAGGCCGCTGCCCCTTGTTCCCTTTGTTGTGAAGAATGGTTCGAAAATCCGCTGCTTTGTTTCCCTGCTCATCCCCTTTCCTGTATCCGAAATGGTAATCATGATATTTTCAGCCTGTTTTTCCGTTTTAATACTAATCCTGCCTCCCTCCGGCATGGCATCGACCGCGTTTATAATCAGATTGGTAAATACCTCCCGCAGTCCTGACGGGTCTCCGAGCACGGGAGGAATGTCATTAAAATCATTGGCGATAGTGATCGGCCTGCCCATAGCCTCGGCCTCGTTTTTCCAGCGAGTCCTGGTAAACTCAATAGCATCCCTTATAACCTGGTTTATGTCGGTGGTTTTGAATGAGCTGCTGTCAGCGCGAACCCGTGTAAATTCCTGTATCCTCCGTACCGTTTCCGCGCCGTCCAATGCGGCTTTTTCTATTATTTCTATTCCCTTTTTAATAGAAGGGGTATCGACCTTTTCGAGCAGTAGTTGCGCCCTGCCTAATATTGCGCCGAGTATGTTATTGAAATCATGGGCGACGCCCCCGGACATCTCACCGAGCGCCCTGAGCCGTTCGATTTTAATCAGCTCGCTTTCAAGCTGTTCTCTTGCTTCAATTTCTTTTTTTAAAAGCACATTTTTCTGGGAAAGTTGCCCTATCAGCTTTCTCTGTTGATCCCGGTTTTTTGCCAGCTCTTTCGTCATGCGGTTGAAGATGTTTGAGAGCTCTTCGATTTCATCACCCGTTCGGATTGAAATCGTTTGATTCAGATTACCCCTCGAAATGGAGAGCGCTCCTTCAGAAAGCTCACTGATCGGTCCAGAAATCCGTCCCGCGAGGAGCGAGGATGCGGCACCTGCGAGCAAGAGGGAAGCAAGAGAGATGATGATGAGGTTGCTCCTGTTTTTTTTGATTTCCTCCATAAGGCTTTTTTTTGAAAAACCGATTCGCACGGTGCCCCATCTCTGGTTCTGGTCGATATAAATCGGATATGCTATGTCCCACATTTCCGTGCCGTTTTGAGGGTCTCTGTAGCTTTGAATGAGCTGTGTTTCGCTTGTCAGGGCAGCGGTGCTCAAGGGGTCGTGCAGTTTTTTACCAATCAGGTCTTCCCTGCTGCTGTGAGCCGCGATGTTTCCGTTTCTGTCAAAGATTATCGCATAGACAACATCCGATTCCTGGGACACTTCATCCACATTCTGCTCTAATTTTATATAGTCGTACATCAATAGCGGCGCGGTTGAGAGAGCGGCGAGGTATTTTGTGTTGGATATCGATCGTTTTTCCCCCTCGAGCAGAATAGCCTGCCTGCTGTTCTTCTCGACGACGATGAATACACCTGCCATGCTGATAGCTACGAGGAGAAACATGTACAGGAAAAACCTTCTCATAAGCCCGCTGCGGGGCCATTTGAAACCCGGTTTTTTTGAAGAGGGCCTTGTATGCATTTAACCGCTCCTTGGTCCATTCCGGAATTATCTGTAATATTCATTTTATTATATAGGAAGTGATAAAAAACAGCAAATAAATGTGGTAGGTTTGAAAGCTTATATTTGTGCGGATTTAGAATTTCTAAGGCGCTCTATTCGGTTACTTCTCTGTCCAGCCACACCCTTTTCAGGGAGAAGCTGTGGTCGCCGATTGCTTTTGTTTTAAAATTACGAACATACGGCTGGAACACGCGCTCATACGCGAGAGTATTCAAAACGATGACCGGGGCATCTTCCATAATTATCTTCTGCAGCTCGGTATACATGGCTATTCTTTTAGTATAATCGGACTCTCTCTGCGCCTTCTCGATCATAGCATCAACAACCGGGTTCCGGTAGAACGCCCTGTTTGTGGGGCTTTTGGAATAGAAGAGGGAGCTTATAATATTGTCGGGATCGGGAACATCGGCCTCCCAGCTATATTTAAACATGGGCGCTTCCCCTTCCTCCAACATTTTCTTGAATGCAGGCCAGTCAGTCAGGTAGTTGAACTCAATACTGACGCCTATTTCCGAAAGATACCGTTTGATTTCTTGGTCTTCGATCAACAGACCCTTTGATTTTACGCTCGACCAGAATTGAATGACGGGAAGCCCCCTGCCGCCGGGATAACCGGCCTGTGCAAGAAGCCCTCGGGCTTTATCCGGTGCGTACGGATAGTTGATGTTTTCAGGGACATATCCCGCCATTCCTTCGGGAAAGAGGCCTGTTGACGGTATCAACATTCCCTTGCCTGCTTCCAGGCTGATGGCATCCTTGTCGATTGCATAGTTGATTGCCTGCCGAACCCGTTTATCGGTAAACGGTTTCACCCTGTTGTTCATAACGAGGAAGCGTTCGGAAAGTGACGGCCTTCTCACGACCTGATAGGTGTTTTGCGAGAGCATGCGGTCCCTTTCACCCGCCGGAAAGAGAGAGTCTTCAAGGTTTCCCTTCTCGAACTCGGAAAACATGTTTTCAGTGGACATGCCCGGGTATATTCGAAATATTATGCCGTCTAGGTAGGGCCTGCCCTCATGATACCTTTCATTGGCGGTTAGAACAATTTCTCTGTTTCTTTCCCAGCGCTCGAACTTATAGGGGCCGGTTCCTATCGGATTATGTCCGAAATCGAACCCGGGTCTTTCAACCTCCTCTCTCGGCACGATGCCGAAATTTACCATGGCGAGCATGGCAATAAAGGGTGGAAAGGCCTCGGCAAGCTGTATTTCAACGGTACGTTTGCCTGTGGCTTGCAGGCCTTCAACGCTGTTTGATTTCCCATCTCTAAACTCCTGCGCACCCTTGATACGCAACATGAGGTTAGCAACAACGGATTTCGTACTGGGATCAAGCAGGCGTTCAAAGGAATAGACCACATCATCCGCGTTTACCGCCCTTCCGTTATGAAACGATGCATCGCTCTTGAGGTGAAACTTCCATGTCAGGTTA
>CAZGJW010000036.1:0-23211 GCA_964525675.1 uncultured Spirochaetota bacterium | reverse complement strand
AGAAGGAAATAGAAGTCCGAAACATGGAAGAAGTTAAAAATTATCTGGAAAGGATATCAAACGCTGCAGGAAGGATGCAGCACCTTCTCGACAAAATTCTTGAGCTCGCACGAAGCGGACGAATGGTACAGCACCGTGAAAAAATTCTCTTCAATAAAATTGTAGAGGATGCACTTGCAATGGTATCCGGCCAGATACGTGAGCATACTATACAGGTTGAGATAGCGGAAAAACTGCCTGTATGTTACGGCGAACGGATCCGTCTGATCGAAGTAATGGAAAATCTGCTGGATAATGCAGTAAAATTCATGGGAGATAACCCCGACCCGAAAATAACAATCGGCGTGCGTGATGATTCGGATGAAACCGTATTCTTTGTCAGAGACAACGGCAGAGGTATAGAAGAGGATAAACATGAAAAGATATTCGAGCTCTTTCAAAAATACGATACATCAGCAGGGGCCGGAGCAGGGCTTGCAATTGTAAAACGCATCATTGAGGCGCACGGAGGCAAAATATGGGTGGAATCGGACGGCAGGAACCAGGGCAGCACGTTTTGCTTTACCCTGCCTAACCGCACGATCGACCAATCGAACAGGGATTCGTGTGCCATTTTCTCTGACCGGTGACATTCATACAGGGCATTCTACCCTAAAGGGCATTCTACCCTAAAGGGCATTCTACCCTAAAGGGCATTCGCGTTAAAGCGCCATATCTCATCCAGACGTGCGAAAGCAGACTGCTCATTTTCATCAAATGGATGGACAAGAAGTTCGTGCATCCATACATTCCACTTCTGATAAAAGGGATCCTGTTCCCGTATCCTGTTGTACTCCTCCACATTTTCAATGAGTGCATAGAGAAAAAGGAGATCCCCCCTGACAAAAATCGTCATCTCTTTACAGCCGGCATCCTTCAGTCCCTTTTTTATTTCCGGCCATATCTGTTCGTGGGCCCTGATGTACTCATCCCTCTTTTCCGGTTTGACCCTGTACACGAGTGCCAGCCTCTCCATGCCGCTACCTCCATTTTTTAGAAACTGGAGTTTTTTCATCTATGTTTAAAAATTCCACATACCGCATTACTCGTCTTCTGATGCTTCTTTTGCCGACCCGAGAGTGTGGCCGACCGTTCTTCCGAGCAGCTTACGGATACATATATCTACTTTTCTGCCTTCGGGAGTATTTAAAGGCAATCTTAGAATACATTAACAAAGCGAACATAGCAGCCGGCCGGCTACTTAATAGCCCCTGCGGTGAGCCCTTTTATCATCTTCTTCTGAAGCACCATGGTGATAATCATGAGCGGGATCAGCGACACAACCATAACAGCGCTCATCTGACCCCACAGTATCCCCCTGTCCTGTCTGAACCATGAGAGCACAACAGGCAGGGTGGCGCTCCGGGAGTTCGTAAAAACTGACGCAAAGAGAAACTCCGTCCACGTAAGAAAAATACAGAAAAGCGCGGTTGCAACAATACCGGGAAAGGCAACCGGTATAACGACCTTGAAAATGCATGTTGCCCGGGTCCCGCCGTCTACCAGAACCGACTCCTCTATTATCTTCGGCACCTCGTCAAAAAATCCCTTCATCATCCATATGACGAAAGGGAGCTGTATCATTACATAGATGAAGATGAGCCCAAGGTGGGTGCCGGTAAGATGAAGCCTGCGCATTACCCAGAATAACGGGATTGCGATGACAATCGGCGGCATCATCCTGGTTGAAAGTATCCATACCCCCATATTCTCACTTCCCCGGAATTTGAACCGAGAAAGCGCGTACGCAGCCCATATACCGATGATCAGGGAAAGTCCCACCGAGCCTGTTATTATTATAAGACTGTTTCCGATATTCGGCACAACCGATTCTACCCTTCCCGCAGATTCCTCTATATAGTAGGTCGATTCAGAAAGCTCGTTAGGGTTAATTGCCCAGGGGGCAAACGCTTCCTTGTAATGAAAGATGACAAAATGATTGGGGAGAAGCTTCGGAGGCATTCTGTAATATTCGCGCGGCGTTTTAAACGATGTCATGAACATCCAGAGGAGCGGAAACGCAAACGAAAGCGAAATTGCGGCAATAATGATGTGGAGACCAACTGTTCCCAAACGCCTTTTCCACACTTTCCTCATACCATGGCCTCCTCGGTCTTGAAAACTTTGAGAATCACAAAACTGATAAAATAAACAATAATAAAGATAATCCACGAAAGCGCTGCACCGTATCCGAGCTTGAACTGCGTAAATGCCTGTCGGTAGAGATAGAAGGTAGCCACCGTCGTACTCTGACCCGGACCGCCGAACGTGAGCGCATAAACGATATCAAAAGTCTTGAAAACGTCCATGCTTCGAATCAGCAGGACAATGAGTATTTGCCCCTTCATGAGCGGCATAATAATGTGTCTGAACATCTGCCACTTAGATGCCCCGTCGACAAGGGCCGCCTCTTTCGGTTCTTCAGGTATCGACCTCAGGCCCGCGAGCATAGTTATCACCACAAATGGCGTCCACTGCCATATTTCTACTATTATCACGGCAGGCAACGCCCACTTTGTTGTGCCGAGAAAATCAATCGGTTTGAATCCAAAAAACATGATAACTGCATTCACTGCGCCCCAGCGCACGTCAAAAAGCATACGCCAGAGATTGCCGCTCGCAATAAGAGGAAGCATCATCGGACTGAGAATGAGAACCATCCATAAAAAATCGGCCTTCACATTCTTCTTGTTGAGCAGGTGGGCGATTAACAGGCCCAGGCCGAATTCAATACTGACTGCAATAAAAAGAATGAGAAAGGTCTTGTACAGCGAGAGAAGGAAATAGGGATCGGTGAATGCAGTGATAAAATTGTCGAATCCGACCCACGGCATACCCCAGAAGCTCAGGCCTCTCTGAAGCTTGAACCGTTTGAAAGCCATGACCAGAGCGAATATAAGTGGATATACGATGAAGAACAGGAGCCAGATCATAGTCGGCGCCATATACATATACGGTGCAGTCTTCTTTTTCAGGTACCCTTTTCTCGATACAACCGAAAGCATTGAGTTCTCCATTCTTTATCGAATAGTGCAACAAAGTAAGACAGCCGTGTACCGGAAACAAGGAAATAGAGCCAATCACATTGTCGCTCTTATTACTCGGGGATATAGAGTCTCCCCTATATCCCCGTTACTGTTTCCTCACCACAAATTTTTGCGGGGTACGGGACAATAGTGAATGCACCAGGGTTCATATATCCGTTAAGGATTTATTCGGACATGATTTTCTTCCAGTCCTTCACTACCCTGTCATAAGCCTGCGCAGATGTCTGGCTGCCCGACCACGATCGATGCAGTTCGTTCAGCAGTGTTTCGTACAGCTTCGAGGCCTGCGGAACCTTGATATCGCCGATGCCGATATCCAGTGACTTCATTGTCGGTTCTACGAGCGGTCCCCACACATCCTTGACACGCTGATCAGCCCATACGGAGTACCTGTTCGGATCGACCCCCGAGCCGTTGTTGGTTTCATATAGCTGCATGGCGGCGCTCGCAAGCCACTGAGCGTAGAGAAATGCAACATCACGATGCTTGGTGCCGGTTGGTATAACAAGGGCCTTCCCGACCGCAAGGGAGGTAACGGGCGAAACGCTCCCGTCTCTTTTCTTGAATCCCGGCATTGTTGTTGCGTATACCTTATCCCAGTACTTCGCCTGACGCGGGTCGCGGAAGACTGCGGTCGCCCATTGCATGGTCATAGCAACCGTGCCGTTGCCGAGACCTTCCTTGGTTTCAGGATATCCCCAGGAAAGAATACCCGGAGGCGAAAACTTCATCAAATTCATGTAGAAATCATTGGCCTTAACAAACGAATCCCGGTTGAGCTCTATCCGGCCGCTGTCATTGACAAGCCCGTTTTCGAATTTCACTCCATCGGCGACGAGCCTGTTTCTATACACATTTGCCCAGTAGTCTACCGCCCACCAGGTTTTAAGCGCCAGGGTACCGAACCCGTAGAGACCCGGCTGCCTACCGGTGAAAAACTCGGCCATATCCCTGACCTGATCCCATGTCTGCGGAGCCTTGAGCTCATAGCCGTACTTACGTTTGAAATCGGCTTTGTTCTTCGGATCATCGAAAATATCCTTCCGATAATAGAAGATATTTACATCACCGTCATAGGGGATTGCGTACCATGATCCCTTGTACTTGTCGAAACCCACCTGTGCGCCTTCGATGAAGTCACTCGTATTAATCTCATCCGCATATTTTGTGTAAAGATCATCGAGATTGTCGATGAACATCGACTCGCCATATTCACCGACCCACGTCGGGTAGATCTCAAGCAGATCGTACTCCGACGAGCCGGACATGAAAAATGCGAGCTGCTTTTCATGGAGGTTCTCAGGCGGTATAACATCGATCTCCAGATTGAGACCCGTCTGTTCACGGATTAGATCCTTCATGTCGATCGGCGGCGCTGAATCTCCTCCGCCCTGAAACATAATCCTGATTGTTTTCCTCTTGCCGAGCTTTTTCAGCGACGGCGGGATTGCCTTGATGAGCTCTGCCTGAGTTGGAAGAACCTCCGGTGAACCTGCCACCTTCACTCCCTTCGGCACCTCCAACTCATCGGCGAGTGCAATACCTGCGATAAAAATCACGGCGCAGAGAACAAGTAATACCTTCTTCATATTCAATCCTCCTCTCAAAATTTCACATCGTGTTCAACTCTAAATCTAAAACGTGAAAATTGTTTGTTTCCTCGAGTACAGGAAACAATACTTCAATTCTTTTATCACCCCCTCTCACATTGATCAGTACCTTCCATATTCATACGCTGCCTCAAAAAATGCAACTACATTTTCAGGCGGCACGTCCGCCTGTATATTGTGAATCGATGCGAATACGAATCCACCGCCCGGCGCAAAGTCTCCGATGCGCCTTTTTACCTCTTTTCTGACATCCTCTGGCTTTCCCTGTGACATAACCTCAACGGGATTTGCTCCCCCGCCCCAGAAGCTCAGGTCTTTTCCAAATTCGCGGTTTAAAAGGTCGCTATCCATGTGGGCCGCATGAACTTGCACCGGATTGAGGACCTCGACTCCGACCTCGATAAGATCTGGTATATACTCGAATATTGAACCGCATGAATGAAAATACACCTTTGCATCCGTATGGCGGTTGATAAGGGAGATAAGTTTTTTGTGCTTCGGCTTATACAGCGATCTGTAAAGTTTTGGGGAAAAGAGCGGACCGTCCTGGCCGCCGAGGTCGTCGCCAATCTGCACTACCTGTATCAGGTCACCGATCTCCCTGAGATATGCCTCCCAGAATGCAAGCATCCACTCGAGTATTCTATCAGTCAGAACCTCTAATAATGGAATGTTCAACACCATATCATTGAAAGATTCTTCTATACCGCGTAGCCAGTAGGTATGCTCGTATATTCCGCCTGTCGGCGCATATGCAACAATTGCCTTGTCCGTTTCATCGTACAGTTTCTGTACCTTCTCGCGAAGCCCGGTAAACCGCGAAGGGTGGGCAGGCTCGGGGAATTTGTGCGCTTTGATATACTCGATATCCTTGTCCTCAAATATGTGACGTTTGAAGTCGAAATACAGCCCACTCTTTTTAGGCTTTCTATATATAGTGCCCCATTCATCGACATACGTTATATTCTTTCCCTCGTCCCTGTACTCAAGCACGAAGGGATCGGCAGGTTTTGCATACACAGGGATGAAATCGGATCGAAATGTATTAAGAAGCCTCTGATCGGGAAATACTATCTGCTGAAACGGATCCTGAATCACCTCATCACCGCCCTCCAAACCGAGGTAGCCCTTCAAAGCCCTGTGTCCGTATACATGTATACTGTCGTGCAGTCCCCCGAATGCAATTGGAACCCTGTCCGGCTCATTGTGATTCAACGCTGTACGAATCCTTTCCCGTGACGTGCATTCCATTCTGCCGTCCCTCTTTCGAATATGTCAATGCATACCGCAATCCTGCCGCATCATCCTCCGGAATCTTTTAAAAACCGACGGACCTCAATGTCCGCCGGTATGGATGTCTGGGCGCCAAACCGGGTAACCGAAATGGCTGCAGCAGCGGACCCGTATCGCATTGCAGATACAACGTCTCCTGTCCTGAGCCATTCAGTGCAAAAACCGCCGATATAGGTGTCGCCAGCTGCGGTCGTGTCTACTGCATCCACAGCAAACGCTTTAACGGTTTCCTGCAGTGTATTCGATACCACTACAGACCCCTGTTCACCGAGTGTAACTACAGCAAACTCTACTCCTCTGCTTAAAACCGCCCTCCCAGCTTCCAGTGCATCGGAGGGTACATGAACCGGGATGCCACTGTAATACTCCGCTTCGATTTCATTCATTACAAAAACAGTTGATTTCCAGAGTACACTGCTGTCGGGGATAGTCCGCACAGGCGACGGATTCAACACCGTTTTTCTCCCACCGGATACGGCGATCTCAAAAGCCCTTTCAACAGATTCGAGTGGTGTCTCGAGCTGCACAAGAACAATATCCGCAGCCTTGATGACATCGGGGTCAACTATATCAGGTGTTACTTTCCGATTCGCGCCGCCCGATACAATAATGCTGTTTTCACCCCTATCATCGATGGTGATAAACGCTGCCCCTGTCGGTGTCCGCGGCAGAACATGGAGTGCCGATGTGTCGATACCGTTTTTTGCCAGGCTCTCTAAAAGCATTTCACCGAGTTGGTCCTCCCCGATACAGCCGATGATCGAAACTTCTCCGCCGAGCAGCGAACCTGCACACGCCTGGTTTGCCCCCTTCCCCCCGGGAACAAGCGCATGGTATTCCCCCATCACCGTCTCTCCCGGACGCGGTCTTTTCCTACATTTAACCACCACATCTATATTCAGACTGCCGAGAACCGTGAGGCGGGGTTTCAAAAAGGTCCCCCTGTTCAGGTTTCAAAGTTCGCATCTCAATCTTTCTGCATATAGGCAGCATCGAGACACGGAACCTGCAATTTGGGTTTCCTTCATAATACAACACATGAATGTATTGTCAAGAAAATTATTATTATTTTCATAATTTTTCTTGCTATTTTCTGAAAATAAATCCATAATGGGAATTCAACAGCAGTTTAGAACCCGGCCGGAAGATGGCAGAGATGGATACACAGAAGAGTATAACGATACACGATGTTGCGCGTAAGGCGGGTGTATCGATTTCGACCGTATCACGGGTTATTAACGAAAATCCATCGGTCAAGCAAAATACCCGCGACAGGGTACATAAAGCTCTCGAAGAGCTGCACTACCGGAGGAAAAGAATTTCCACCCGGAAAAAAGCCGTTGCGGCGAAAATAATAGGGCTCATCATCCCCGATATACTGAACCCGTTCTTTACGGTACTTATAAAGGGTATTGAAAACGCCGCTAAAATCCAGGGGTACAGTATTATTCTCTGTGATTCTGAAAACGATGCTGATATCGAGGCCCGGCATATTGAAAATCTTTTAAAAAACGGCATCGAGGGCCTCGTCTTCATTCCCGCACCCGGTAGAAACAGTCTCATATATGCATTGATGGCGGATGATTTTCCTCTCGTTTTTCTCGACAGGAAGATCGATAATGATCGAATTAACTATGTTGTTTCAGCAAACGAAGAAGGTGCATACCATGCCGTCAAGTACCTCCTGTCGCTCGGGCATATTGATATCATGTATATTGCGGGAGACAGGCAGCTTAGCACCGAAATCGAACGATTCAACGGCTACAGGAGGGCTATCGAAGAAGCTGGCATCCCCCTGAATAGCGAACTGCTGGTAAATGGAGAGTACAGCTGGAAAAAGGCCTACGAAGAGGTACACAGTTTGATCGATGCCGGGGCACGGTTCACTTCGATCTTTGCATCGAGCGATATCATGGCTTTTGGCGCAAAACAGGCTATCGAAGACATGGGAAAAAAGATTCCCGAGGATATTTCGATAATCGGGTTTGATGATATTCCCTTTTCATCCGCCATCTCTCTCACAACTGTCTCGCAACCGGCATATGAAATGGGGAAGAACGCAATGCTCCTGCTTATAGATCTTATGAAGGGAAGGATTTCTTCACCCCAGCGAATTATCCTTCGGCCGAGCATGATAATTCGGGGAACATGCGTAAAGAGATAACAAGTTTCGTGGATATTCGGGTAAGGATGGCGAAACTCATCGTCTGTTTGCGAAAACATCCTTCATCGTGCGGATGAATGCATCGTTCTGCTCTGGAGTTCCAATGGTGATACGTATAGACCGAGGTATTCCGTAATTTTTCGCACTTCTGACGATAACACCCCTTTTCATGAGCTCCTCCGTTATCTCATTACCATCCATCCCCGTATCGATAAGAATAAAGTTCGTGCTTGATTCCACGCAGTCGAGCCCGAGTTCTTTCATGGCGCGGCAAATCGTCTGCTTTCCCTTTTTCGTGTTTTCTATCGTTTTCATCAAAAAATCGTCATCGGAGAGCGCCCCTACTGCCGCGGCCTGGGATACGATACTTACGTTGAATGGAAGCTTAATACGGTTCATGAGAGCGGTAAGCCCGAAGTCGGCAATGCCGTATCCAACTCTGAATCCGGCGATACCGTATGCCTTCGAAAGTGTCCTCACGATTATCAGGTTGTCAGCTCCCTTTTTAAAAAGAGAGATCGTATCTGGAAACTCTTCCAAATTTGCGAAATCCATATAGGCTTCATCCATGAGGATGAGTACCTCATTCGGCATCGTTTCGATAAACCGATAGACTTCATTCTTCTCAAGCGCATGCCCGGTCGGGTTGTTCGGATTACAGAGGGCTATAACCTTTGTGCGGCCGGTGATACGCGCCTTAATATCCGCAAGATCAATTCGCATACCATCCATAGCGCTCGTAACAATTTTCGCGCGCATCATCTTGAATGCAATTTCATATATGGGGAAGGTAATGGCCGGAATTATCACCTCATCACCGTCATTGATCAGGCTCATGGCCGTATAGTATATAATCTCATCTGCGCCGTTTCCCACCAGTACACAGTCCGGCTCGAGTCCTAACTTTTGTGCAATCTTTTCACGAAGCACCCTGTTTGATCCCTCGGGATAGAGATTTGCCTGCGGCAGCGCTTCAGTTGCGGATTCGACGGCTGCCGGAGAAACTCCAAGCGGATTTTCATTACTGCTCAACTTTACGGGGTCTTTCACCCCGTATTTTTTTACTGCATCCTCCTTGTGCTTTCCTCCCGCATAGGGCGTTATCTCAGATAATCCGCTGTTCATTCGATTTTTCCAGTCCATACAATCCCACCATTCCCCTTGTTTTTATCACTACCCGGTTTCAGCCAGTCCGTTTGGATTTTTCCCCTTCATGTTTTACAGCTTCTCCGGTCCATTGTTGATTCGATTACGCATAAAGAAGGCGAAAATCAAGCCCCAGGGCGCTGAATGCAAACAGGCCGAGAAAGTGGTGCGCGACGAGCACTACCGCGGTTGCAGCAGGTCCACCGGCGTACCCTCCCATGAGCGGCCCGTACAGCCCACCGATAACATACTATGTATGGAGCTGAAAGGCGATTCTCTTCAGTCTCTCGAAATCGACCTTCATCTCCGCGATCGCAGCGGTAAAAAGGCCGTCATTCTCCTTTACTCCGAATTCAGGGCGCGCCGCCTGCTATTGTCGCGTCGGTGAGTTCAGCAACCGATATGAAGTTGTGTATCCCAATGTTGGGCCTGCCCGCAAAACGCGCCGCCTCCCTGAGTTTCACCACATTCCAAATACCGGCTTCGACCTCCACGGGTGAACCGGAGGCGATGGGCATTCCCCTGTAGCTCGTAATCAGTGGACCGGAAAAGGTATCAGCGAGCGGTTCGGCGGCATAGCTCTGGCAGACTTTGACAAAATCTTCTTCGCTGTGGGGTGTGCCGACTGCAGAAAAGAAGACAACCGGATCCCTCGTATCCTCGATATTCCTATGGGGCACCACTACCTTTTCATTACCGGTCCCGTATACAACTTCGGAAGGTGCGTGTGAGAGCACCTCAAGGCCCTCATTCATAATGTCCGCTGCCCTAATTATGTCCGGAATGAATATCTCAAGATCGGCGAACATATCACCTATTTTTTCCATTCCCCTCTTGAACCCCTTCTCGACAGCCTCCTCCGGGTCGATCCCCTCTTCCAGCACCTGCTTCGCCAGAGAAACGACCTCGTCACGCTTTCTCTGAACGATCGATTCATAGATTCCGTCGAAAATATCCATTGCTCACTCCTTCACGCATGATGAATAGTATCCGGTAGCCCAGCTAATATACATGTACCGACTGCATCAGTCAAAGAATTGAAAAGGCGGGACGGCAAACGCCCTGCCTTTTAATTTGCAAAAGAGAAATTGTGGTCGTAACAATGCCCTGCCCGGCCGATGCGGCCGAGTCCGACAATACCGAGGGTTTTTCCCGCTATATCAAAGAGCGGCTCCCCGACCTTGTAGTTCCAGCCTCCTCCTGCGGTCTCCCCGATCATGATCTTTAATTTTCTATGTACCGCGAGCATCAGTGTAAAGGCGTGCACAGCCACCTGGTTCCTGCAGTAGGCAGGAACATTGGAGACGACGATACCTCTACCGGTTGCAGCCGCGACATCGATGAAATCATACCCCACCTCGAGGGCCAGAACAATCCTGCACTTATTCATCACCTGGATATGTCCGGCAGTCAATGGTCTGTCGATGAGAACGAGCGCATCCGCATCTGCTATCGCTTTTTTGAATTTTTGCTCATCGAATTCTCGAAAAGACACAAACTTGGCGTTCACCTCACGCGCTTTTTCGTGAAAGAACTGAAGATCGAAAAACTTGAGGTATACCCTGTCTCCCGCAGCAACTATCTTCTTCTTCATAAAATTTCTCCCCGTTTTTACCGTTCTCACTGCACATCAGCCGTGGAAATTTTACTGTAAAAGTGGCGTATGTCCCTGGCGGGACCGAGTATCAAAACGTAGCTTGCTCGAAGTTACTTAGAAGGTATATAATAGAACTTCTTCCAGCAACAAAAAGAAAATATACAGTATTTACATTGAGGATGACGCCGAAATGAAAAAAAACAGGCTGAAACGCCAGATCGATTTTATCGTCGAGCTCGATAAACTGAAGCATATCTTCAGGCAAACACCGCTCATAAACGGCAACAGGTACGAAAACGACGCCGAACACTCGTGGCATGTCGCACTTATGACCCTGCTGCTGTCAGAATACGCGGATGCAAAGGATACCAACCTGCCCTGTGTCGTCCGGATGCTGCTCATTCATGACCTGGTAGAGATAGATGCCGGTGATACATTTGTCTATGATGAAGAAAAAAACAGGGATAAGAGCACCCGTGAAAATGTGGCCGCACAAAGAATATTCAGCATCCTGCCTACTGACCAGGCTCGCGAGTTCCGCTCTCTGTGGGAAGAGTTTGAAAAAAGAGAAAGCAAAGAAGCAAAGTTTGCAGCCAGCATGGACAGTCTCGAACCGCTTCTGTACAACTACAACACAAAGGGGTCTTCGTGGAAGGAACACAGGATAAAAAGCTCGCAGGTGCTTGAACGAAACAGACATATAGGGGAAGCATCTTCAGTATTATGGGAGTACGTAAAAAATCTCATTGCAGACTCGGTTGCAAAGGGGTATCTTACGGAATAACCGGTTTTTTACATCCAAATGAAGGGCGCTAAAACATACGAAAATGAAGATCAGCATCCGATATTCCGCACACCTGAATATCAACGGACTTGACAACGTGGCCGCTGTCGATATCGCGCCCAGTACCACGGTATCCGATCTTCTAACCTCGTACAGGGTCCGGGACAACCACAAGAAATTCATCACTGCAGCGGTAAACGGCGAGAAGAAGAGCCTCTCATATACTCTGAACGACAACGATTCCCTGTTTCTGCTTCTTCCAGTCGGCGGCGGCTGAATACAGAATATGAGATCTCCATTACATTATGAATTTTTCCGTGTTATCACAACAGGAAAACGTACTGTAATGATTTTTAGTATCGCGCGATACTGCTCTGGAGGGCGGGATGGTTGAAACACGGACAGAATGCGTCATGCTCGCAGCGGGAGAATCTTCCAGGATGAAGGACTGGAAGATGATGCTCCCATTTATGGGCTCAACGATTATAGAAAAGAGCGTGGAAAACGCACTCAAGGTTTCAAGCCGTGTGATTCTCGTTACCGGGTATCGAACAGCCGAACTAAAAAAACACTTCTCTATTAAAAAGAGCGTTGAAATCGTTGAAAATACACAATTTGAAAAGGGTATGTTCAGCTCCATTAAGCTCGGTACGGCGCAGGTTACAGGCGACCGCTTTTATATTGCGCTCGGGGACATGCCGCTCGTGGATGCGGCTGTATACAGAATTCTGCTGGGATATACCTGTGCTCCTGTTATCATACCCAAGTATCAGGGTAAAAAAGGGCACCCGGTTCTTCTATCACGGGAGGTTGCCGAAAGTATTATGAAAACCCCTGAAACGAAAACACTGCGTGACGTTCTGGCACTGTTTCCAACACTTGCCGTCCCGGTGCAGACCGCCCATATTCTCAAGGATATAGACAGTGCAGAGGATTACGAACACCTTGCAGGCGGGAATCAATAGAGAGAACCTGGTTTCCCAGGCGGGTACACTGCAAACGATGCAGTCTGCAGGAGAAGGTTCTATACACCGGCACTCAACGCATAAATACCGAACGGAAAATACGTCATGCTCCATGTAAAGAATCTCACGGTTTCATACAAGGCCGGAGAAACTGTGAAAGCAGCCCTCGAAAATATTTCTTTTGACGTAGAGGACGGTGAATTCATCCTCCTGTGCGGCCCTTCCGGATGCGGAAAAACGACACTCGCCCTCTCACTAACCGGTCTTATACCACAGGCACGGAGTGTTAACATGAAGGGATCCGTTTTGATCGAGGGGCTCGATACGAAAACGGCTCCCATTCGCCAGCTGTCCGGTCATATCAGTATCGTATTTCAAAACCCTGAAACCCAGCTCTTTCAGTCACGGGTCGAAGAAGAGATCTCATTTGCGCCGCATAATCTTGGCCTTGACGCAAACGAGATTTCCGAAAGAACCTCTTTTGCACTTGCAGGTACGGGCATACTGCATCTTAGAAACCGTTTTTTACGTACCCTGTCGAGCGGCGAAAAACAGCGAGTAGCGATTGCATCGGTTTTAAGCATGCAGCCGAAGATCATGGTGCTCGACGAACCCACTGCCAACCTCGACTGGCTCGGTGTGGAAGAGGTAATGCAAACCCTCAAGTGCCTGAACAGAGAATTGAAGATTACCGTCATTATTATCGAGCACCGGCTGAGTGCGGTTTTCGGACTTGCAACCAGGATGCTCGTCATGAACGAGGGGCGCGTCACCGCTGATGTACAAGGTCCGGACATAACAGGAGAAAAAAAACATTTTGTGCAACTCGGCCTGCGTTTTCCGTGGCGCCATGTTCAGCGTGGCCTCGAACGGTATATACCCGAAGGGATAGAGCCGCCGGTCTCAAGTGTTGAGCCGCTCGTTACATTGACAGACGTGACAGCCGGCTACCGGCACACCGCTGTTATCGAGGACATCAATCTTTCAATTCACCCGGGTGATTTTATTGCCCTGGTTGGTAAAAACGGAACCGGCAAGAGCACGCTCGCTCGGGTTATCGCAGGGCTTCACAGGCAGTGGAATGGCAGGATAACCTGGAAGAAATCATTGAAGAGGCTTCCTGCAGGACGAAGGGTCGGCCTTATTTTTCAAAACCCGTCATCGCAGCTTCTGCTCGATACGGTGGAAGAGGAACTGACATTCGCCCCTGAGAATTTCGGTATGAACGCACCCGTGCGGGCACAGGTAATTCTTCAGAAGCTCGACCTTGCAGGGCTTCGTCACAGGCTGCCGGTCTCTTTAAGCCTTGGAGAAATACAGCGGACAGTTCTGGGCTCGGCACTTGCGGCCGATCCGGCGCTTATTATTTTAGACGAGCCGACAATCGGCCAGGACTGGTCGCATCTGAGCTCGTTCATGATTTTTCTCCAGCATTTAAGTCAAAGCGGCAGGGCGGTTTTAGTCATTACCCATGATGACAAACTCGTGTGCCGATTCGCAAAGAGAGTGGTATACATCGAAGGCGGACATATCGCAGCTGACGGCACACCGCCGCGCGGAAGATGGAGCGCCCGGACGCTGGAGGAAGCGGTGTAGCAGATTTTATTCGGACGTACATGGTACGAATATTGGGACGCACTGATCAGCGGTGGTGGAGGCACGCTTGCCCGCCACAGAGTAAAAAAACCGTAACAGGGAACAACGCAGAAAATAGAACACGCCGCACTCGCTGAGGTTTTGACTTGACAGGAGGCAGTAATGGGCAGACGCAGTGTTCGCGACTGGGTGTATATCGGCCTTTTCGGCGCTCTCTGGGGAGGGGTAGAGCTCAGCCTCGGTTCTCTGCTCCATATGCTCTTCCCGCCCCTTGCCGGGACCTATTTCACCGGCCTCATACTGGGGAGCCTCGGGTGCATAATTGCCCTGACCGGATATAGTTTTGTTCCCGGCAGGGGCACCGTGCTGCTCATCGGCTGTATCACGGCAATACTGAAACTGATCAGCCCCGGTGGAGTTAAGATTGGCCCTGTTGTCGCAATTCTGGCTGAAAGCCTCTTGATGGAGGCAGGTCTCTTATTGGAGGGGGGCCTGTTGTTGAAGGGAGCGCCCCCGGGCACGCGAATACGACGAATACGGCATATTCCGTATGTACTGGCCGGGATGCTCTGTCTGGCATGGAATCTTCCGCACCGGTTCATCATGCTTCGCATTCTCTTCGGCAAAAGCTTCACCGACGTGGCTTTGAAGATGGCAAAGGATGGAAGCAGGCTTTTGGGCCTGCAAACAGACGCCGTGCTTACAGTTATCATCGTGCTTTTGATCATACGCATTGCTGCAGGAGCCCTGTCCGGGTACGCGGCGTTGAAATTGGCACAAACCATACGAAGAAGGTCCATATTTCATGCTGAAATCAAAAATTAACCCCGTCTGGACTGCAATTGTTGCCGGCACTGTATTTATCGTACTTTCTGTTATTCTCAAAGGTCGGTACCTGTTCGCCCTTTCGATTGTGTTATTTACCGTCATGCTTCTTTTCAGGCGGCCCGAGCTCCGCATGTTTTTTCGAATCCGATTCTGGGTTTTTACCCTTTTGCCGGCACTGACCGGTGCTTTTTTCATAGGCGAGAAAAACCTGCACATCGCAGCCGTTCGTGTTTCATCGGAAGGGATATTTGAAGGTATTCAGATGTCCGGCCGTGCGCTGTGTCTGCTCTTCTCATTCAGCATCATCCTATCGAAAATAACGACCGGTAAAATAATCGTGTTTTTTGAAAAATACAGGTTGAAAGGTATGGGACTCGCCCTCGGAGTAGCAAGCAACACCCTTGCCACAATTGCGCAGAACAGCAGTTCGGTTTACCACACGCTCAGGCTTCGCGGCGGCTTCAAAAAGAGGCCGATTAAATCATTTTCTCTTTTCGTTGTAGTCGTAATCAGCAGCAGCATACGCCATGCCGACGATATCGTACATGCGGCAATGGTGCGCGGCTTCGATACCGATGCCAGCTGATTCCCGGTCGAATGAATGCGACAGGTCAAATGGTGCACAGCCTGTATGATTTATTGCTGAAAGATCGGCTTTCCCCGGGCAGTGAATACCCCTAACCACCAGTACAGCTCAGAGCGTTTCACCGGAGAGGATTACGCGTGTAATCCCTGCAGGCAGTAAATCCCTTGTCCGGTAATCAGCGGTATATACCATGATAGTCCGGTTACGGAGAAACGAACGCACCGAATTGATGAGTTCCGGCCGTACAACGAGAAGCAGATGTTTTTTTTTGTAAAACACAAGCCTTTTGTACGCCAGCCAGAAACCTCTGTGCGTTTCAAGTTCGAGGGGCCCGATCTCATCGAGTATAATAAGCCTGTAGTGTTTTTCCAATGATTCGAGAATACGCTCTACCGCTCTCTCAAATCCCTGGTTGGAAAATATGTATGGTCCGTATGTGGGTGCATCTGAATCCTCTTTAAAATCTTCGTCCGGCTGGCCAACCGGTGCATCCATATCTCTCTTTCTGCCGAGCGGCCACCATTCGCCGGTGGCCAGATCCTGTGCTTCAAATCCAGCCTTTTGTCCGCCGCGATCGAATACCGCTGCACTCACAATACCGGCATGCGGATATTTCACCTCACCAAGCAGTTCGGATAACTTCACGCATATTGTCGATTTTCCGATCCCACGCTCACCGGTGAGAATAATACATTTTTGTTCCACTGTTCGTCCAGGTATAGCGGCCGAAGATTCCGGCGGATAATTTTAGTTTTGTCATAACTTTACGGAGAAGAAATGAACATGCATTCCTCTGACACAACGTATTCGAAGAATGCCGGTGAGCTGCATTATCCGGACTCGAAGCGCCCGGATAACCACCTCTTTTCAGCGTACCCCCGGCTTATCGGTTGACAAGCCTCGATGCTATACGGTTCGCGTTTTCCACAATTTTTGCCTCATCATACCCCGTCAGACTTCCCTCCCTCACCACCACTCTTCCATTCACGATCGTATATTTTGTTTGATGGCTGTTCCCGCTAAAGAGAAGCGCGGCACATGGGTCGGATAAGGATCCGGCATAGGAAAGTGCATTAACATTGAAAAGCGCGAGGTCGGCAGCCCGCCCCTCCTCAATCCTACCAATGCTGTTAAATCCAAGGAGCCTGGCGCCGTTTTCCGTTGCCATTTCGTATACCTGCCGCGCGGTTAAAGCATCGGCGCCGTACTTCACCCTCTGCAGCAGGAGGGCGTTTCTCATCTCGCCGAGAAAATCGGAAGTGTCGTTTGAAGCCGATCCGTCAACACCGAGTGCGACATTGATACCCATTTCACGCATCTCTTTCACCCGCGCAATCCCGGATCCAAGCCGCATGTTCGATGACGGACAGTGCGCAATAGAGGTACCCGTCTCACGGAGGATATCGAGCTCTTCGTCGGTGAAGAATATACCGTGCGCGAATGAAACATCCTCACCGATAAAATTGTTATCGATCATCAATTGGAGCGGCCTTCGCCTATAGTGTTTCAGGCAGTAGGCATCTTCATCGGCGGTTTCCGCAAGGTGAGTATGCAGCCTCACTTTGAAGCTTCTCGCAAGCCTGACCGATTCACCCATGAGCTCTTCCGTAATCGAAAAAGGACTGCACGGTCCAAGAATCACCCTCCTCATAGACAGCTCCGAGGAATCATGGTATTTTTCAACAACCCGCCTGCTGTCCTGTATTATCTCGTCAGGAGTCTGCACCACACTGTCGGGAGGCAGTCCGCCATCTTTTCTCCCCAGAGACATAGACCCCCGGCACGGAGAAAACCGTATGCCGAGTGCCCCGGCAGCTTCGAACTGAATACCCATAATATCCCCGCCGAATCCGCGTGGATACAGGTAGTGATGGTCGGTCGTGCAACTGCAGCCGGTTTTCAAAAGCTCTCCTATTGCAACCATCGACGAGTAGAACACCGCTTCCTCATCGATATTCTTCCACACATCGTAGAGGTACAAAAGCCAGTCAAACAGCTTTGCGTTCTGTACTGCAGGCAGGTTTCTGGTCAGTGTCTGGTAGAAGTGGTGATGGGTATTGACGAAACCGGGAACAACGACGAGGTTCGAACAGTCGATGGTTTCAGTTTCCTTTTCAGCAGCTGGGTCAAGAGATATACCCTTTGCAATCCTGTCGATCCTGTTGCCGGAAATAAGTATATCACGACCGTCAGAACCCGTTTCAGGCGATTCTGCCGGTGTCGAGGTCTCCGGCCTCAAAACCTCTGGAGTCGTAATATTGCGGCAATTTTTTAAAAGTAGCATATATACCTGCTTCCTGAACTATTTATTTAGCTATCCTTACCGCTTACGATCTTTTGCAGTGCTGTAATTAGCGGGGGCAGGTCCGTCGTTACCGTGTCCCACAGCAAATCGAAATCGATAACATCATAACCGTGAACGAGCCGGTTGCGCATGCCGATAATCTGCAGCCATGGAATTCCCGTGGTTTTTTGCTGTGTCTCCTGAGAAACACGATTGGCCGCTTCACCCACGATTTCAACCAGCCTCGTAAGCGCAAGTTGAAGAACTCTGTCGTGTCCTAATTCCTCCCGGCTCGATCTACCCAGCAGATCGACAGCTTCGCGAGCGTGACTGAGCATGTCTCGGAGACTCACCTGGTCGTCATACTTGCTCATATTGCTCCTCTGCTGTTTTTAATACTTCATCCCGAAAGCGCGGGTTCAATCCCTTGACCGTATGCATCTCAACCTTCCTCCCCAGGAGTCGGCTCAACTCGATCTCCATGCCGGCAAGCAAGATCAATCCCACCCGAGCCCCCGGTTCGAATTCAACCAGCACGTCGATATCGCTCTCGGGCCCAAAATCATCCCGCAGTACCGATCCAAACAGCGCAAGCCGGCGAATTCGGTTCCGCTTGCAGAACTCGGCGATCTTTTCCTTTGGTATTTCGATCTTCAAGCTCATGCCTGAACCTCCGAGAATATCGTTACTTTGAATATTATCTTGTAGCTGTCCGAAACTTTCTCACGTATCCGTCCTTTACAATTTACTGTTTTTTTATATACGGCTTAGCTTCCTGGAACGGGCATTTCAATCCGCAAATGCGGAACCTCTTTTCCGTAGCGAACAGCCTGCATCTCCGAAACAATCGATACTGCGATTTCATCAACACTTCTTCCACCGATGTCAAGGCCGACAGGCATGAAGAGATTACGTGTATCGACATCCTTTCCCACATCCCTGTACAGCCTATCCATGATTTCCTTTGCCTTCTTTTTAGACGCAACCGCCCCAATATACCTCGGATGCCAGCCCGCGGTATATACACTCTTCAGCACCTGGTAGTCGTACTCATGGGAATGTGTTGCAATAACGATAAAACTCCCCTCTAAAACCGATATCTTTTCACTGACCACAGCATACGAATCGACCGGTAGCTTAAGCGCACCCTCCACAGTATCGAGAATATCTTTTCGGGAGTCGACAACTGTCGGCTCGTATCCAAGGCTCGAAAGGTGTCTGGCCAGCGCGCTTCCCACATGCCCTGCACCGAAGATGAATACCAAAAGTGTTGCAGCGAGAAATTCATAAAAAAGGGTGACATTGCCACCACAGACCATAGGAAGGGAAACGACGTCATCCGTGGTTTTCCCAATGTCCAAAGAGTACTTCTGGAGCATGCTTTTCCGGGTGGCCAGTATCTCCTTTGCCCTTTCTATTGCGTGGTTTTCAAGAGACCCGCCGCCAACCGTGCCGAATGTTTCTCCCTGGACTGTTACGAGCATCTTTGACCCGGGATCCGCAGGCACCGAACCGCTCCTCTCAACAACAGTAATGAGAACTCCGGTCTTGCCGCTTTTTTTCAGCAAAAGTATTCGTTCATATATATCAGACACTGCAGCTTTCCTCCAGTGCATTTTCAGAGTTACGGACCGGTATCATTGTTTTATCTGACTTCTCATTTCCGGTAAAATTCGCTCGTATAAAAAATGGCGTATCAGCCGCAAAGACACATTCTTTCTATAGCAGGCAGTGCTGCGCTGATCATCTATCGGTGTAATAATTTTTTCATATATGGCGATAATCTCTGGAACAATGGCAGCAAGTTCGTTTTTATTCTTCATCCGTTTCTCAGCCTCTTTTGACCGTACAACAGTCGGCGCCACCGAACCGAGAGTCATCCTCACATCCTCGAGTCTTCCATCCGTCAGCCGTGCACCGCCGAAAAAGCTCGCCTTCGAGCACGAGTATCCGCGCCTCGTTCCGATCTTCCGGTAAAAATAGATATTGAGGTCAACAGTCGGCAGCCTTATTTCCGTGAGAAGCTCTTTTTTCTGCAGTACTGTCTCACCCGGCCCCGTAATGAATTCATCAATCGGAAGAATCCTCTTTCCGTCCACTCTCTCCAGAACAACGGAGGCATCCAGGGCGTAGAGTAGCGGCAGTGTATCACCTGCCGGTGAGGCATTGCATACATTTCCTCCTATGGTGGCCCTGTTCCTCACCGCAGGGGAGGCAATCTCTAAAAAAACAGTTTTGAATATGTCGGGAATGACAGCGTCGTCAAGCAGGTCGGTAAACGTTGCTGCAGAACCTATTCGAAGCATGCCCTGATCCATACGCACGACCCTGAGATCCGTAAGGCCGCCGATGAAAACGACAGGTTCGTTGAAACGGGGCGGAATCCCCGCCCGTCTCCTCTTTGCTACCATGAGGTCGGTGCCGCCTGCAAGAGGTATTGCCCCTGTTTCTTCCCGTATCCTGAGCGCTTCATGCAGGCCGCGAGAATGGTACGCTGTTACCATAAATCCTTTCCCCCTGCAGAAGCTATCTTTACTGCTTCAACTATCATAGAATAACCGGTACATCTGCAGAGATTTCCAGATAGTGCTCTTCGGATATCATCCTCATCGGGGCTCGCATTTTCCCGAAGGAGCGCTTCCGCTGCCATGATGAACCCCGGTGTACAGAAACCGCACTGCACGGCCCCTGCCTCTTCGAATGCATCCTGAAGCGCACGGTAGCGCGCCGTGTCCCTGTACCCCTCTATGGTGACGATTTCAGAGCCCTCGACCGTTCCTGCAGGCACGATACATGAGTTTGCAAGTCTTCCGTCTATGAGAACAGCACAGGCACCGCACTCCCCCTCTCCGCAGCCCTCCTTCACACCGGTCAATTTGAAATCATTGCGAAGAATATCGAGCAGCCGTCTGGTTGGGTCCGTATCGATGACAGCAGGTTTACCGTTGAGAACAATTCGTATCTTCACCGTCCACCACCTCCATCAAATACTCCGGCGTCACCGGAATTCTTCGTACCGGCACACCCAACGCATGCTGTACTGCAGAAGCGAATGCAGGAGCCGCACCGATAAAGGGAAGCTCCCCCGCACATTTCGCACCAAAGGGCCCGAAATCGTATGAATTATCGATGAGTTTTATTTTCATCTCCGGAAAATCGACCGGGGTGGGAATTATGTAATCGGTCAGTGTACCCTGGCGCATCTTTCCGTTCGCACCCTCCATCACCTCCATTGAGGCATACCCCAACCCCTGTACCATGCCTCCCTCTATCTGCCCGCGAACGATTTTCTCATCGATAGGGGTACCCACGTCATACACACCCCATATACCCTTCACCGTGGCAACAAGAGTTACGGGATCGACCTCGACCTCAACGGCATTGACCCCCCATGAATAGACCGGATATGCATCACCCCTGAAGTTGTTCTGGTCCCACTGCACGTAGGCCGGCTGTTCATACTCGTTTTCCACTTCGAGCTCTGCAGCGCTGTCATACCGCTTTTTGAGCTTTTTCGCCGCCTCCTGCAGGAGAAAACCGACGATCACCACCGTCCGGGATGCAACGGTGGGACCGGAATCCGGCACCCGGTCCGTGTCAGGATTATCGTACAGCACTTTATCAAGTGGAATTTCAAGGGCTTCGGCAACTATCTTTCGCAGGGTTGTCTGCGGGCCCTGGCCCATTTCCACATTCGAAACGAGTATCTCCACCCTTCCGTCTGCATACTTTTTCAACTTCACATTTGCTTTGATAATATCTTTCTCTCCGCTTCCCGTAAACGCGCACCCGTGGAAAAAGAGGGAAAGCCCGACACCGCGGTATTTTTCAGGATCGGTATTCTGAAATGCTTTATATTTTTTACTGTAGCCCGACATCCTGTCAAGCGTCTGAACCATCTGCTGCAGCTTGACTTCCTCCCGCATCTGACCACCTGTTACAGTATACCCGCCATTTTTAACTGCATGCCTCATCTTGAAATAAAGGGGATTTTGACCTGTCCGCTCTGCCAGCTCATGCATGTGCATCTCTACGGCAAAAAATGCCTGCGGTCCACCGAATCCTCTAAATGCACCGGTGGGCACGGTATTGGTGGCATAAACGGCTCCCCTGACGCGAACGTTCGGAATATCGTACACTCCGGTGGCGGCAAACATGGCCCGCTGCAGAACAACGCTCGAAAGCCCGGCATATGCCCCGCCGTCGAGCGTTATATCGATATCCATTGCAGCAACACTCCCATTAGAATCAGAGACCGAACGTATGCGGATTCTTGACGGGTGCCGCTTTGTCGTGTACCGAATATCCTCCTCACGCTCGAAGATGATCTGCACGGGTCTTCCCGTTTTTATCGCCGCACATGCCGCATGCCCGGCTATGATCGAGGGATATTCTTCCTTGCCGCCGAACGCGCCTCCCGTGGTTGTCTGCACAACACGCACCCGGCCCGCATCCCATCCGAGCCCCTGCATGAGCGAGCGTTTGATGTAGTAGGGGCACTGCATCGACCCGTACACGGTAATTCGGTTATTCTCGAATACGGCAACCATCCCTTGCGGCTCGATATATACATGCTCCTGCAGGCCTGTTTCATACTCTGCTTCGAATGTCTCATCAGCAGAGAGAAATGCCCCTTCCGGGTCTCCCTTCAGCAGTTCGTACGATGTGATACGATTATCCGTTCCATATACAATTACCCCGCTTTTTTCAGCTTCCTCCATCGTGAACACCGGTTCGAGGTCTTCGTATTCAACCTCTATATGTGAAAGAATATACTCTATCTTCTCCTTATCAGGCCCGACCACCAGGAGTATCGGTTCTCCGATATAGTTGACCCGCTCCTCTGCAAAAAACGGCTGGTCGTTCACGAGCATCTTGACCCTGTTCAGACCCAGAACATGGTCTACGATGCAGTATCCTTCCGGTAAATGAGGGATGGAAATAGATTTAATTATTGCCCGCGCACGTAATGAACGGTATGTGGCAGCAAAAAGCATGCCTTCAAAATGAAGGTCGGATATATACCGGGCATACCCCCCTGTCTTCAGGGGCACATCGTTTCTCCTTGCGGGCCTGCTGATTTTTTTCATTGCTATTCAACCCTGAAAATTATATCCCTGCATTGAAAAGAACGGTTAACTCATGCCTTTGCGGATATAATCTGACTATATGCCATATTTTCGCCTGCGTCAAGAGCAAGGAATCAAGGCCGGGAGGATACATCCCGGGAGGATACATCCCAGGAGGATACATCCCAAGAGGATACATCCCA
>CAZGJW010000035.1:0-23271 GCA_964525675.1 uncultured Spirochaetota bacterium | reverse complement strand
TCAGGGCTTCAATTATTACACCCGAGGAGTATATCGGGAATATTATGAAGATTGCAATTGAAAGAAACGGAATTCACAAGGGTATGAGCTACATAGGTGACAGAAGGGTTGAAGTCCAGTACGAGATGCCCCTTGCAGAAATAATCTATGATTTTCATGACAAATTAAAATCCGTAAGCAGGGGATACGCCTCGCTTGATTATGAACACCTCGATTATCGAAGAGCCGACCTTGCGAGGCTGGATATACTTGTATCCGGGAAGCAGGTTGATGCACTTTCTCAGATTGTGCGGCGGGATAAAGCGTTCACAAGGGGAAAGGAAACCGTAAAAGCGCTCAAGCATGAGATACCTCCCCATCTTTTCAAGATTCCTCTTCAGGCTGCCGTGGGGGGCCAGATTATTGCAAGGGAAACGATCAGCGCGGTCGGAAAGAATGTGCTCGCGAAGTGCTACGGCGGTGATATTACGAGAAAGAGAAAACTCATTGAGAAGCAGAAAGAGGGCAAAAAACGGATGAAGAGTGTGGGGAATGTAGATATACCGCAGAGTGCATTCATGTCGGTGCTGAGGAGAAAATAAGGGTGGATTGTTTTCGGAACGCACAGGTTCAGGAATATTACCGCCGGTAAGCGGCATGTTCTCATATATCAGTGGAAGTTATACCAGTTCGTGTTTGTTAACGAATACTAACGGGTACACCGGCGGTATTATAATAATTGCTTGATGATTGTACCAAAAATTATTACACTGTATGGAATGTAGGTACGTGAACTGAGCAATCATATGGTATCCAATTTATCACTTTCCGAATACTTTTATCGTTAGAATGTAATGATGGATTTTTGGATCATAATTTTGGATCATAATGTAGTGAGTTGAGCATAAGATTCTGGTACATAAAACCACAATTTATTACGGAGGATAGTGAATGTCTGTAAAGGTTGCAATCAATGGCTTTGGAAGAATAGGGAGAAATGTGTTTAGAATTGCGCAGGGAAGGGCTGATGTAGATATCATCGCAGTAAACGATATGTTTAGTCCGGAACAGCTCGCACATCTTCTCAAATACGACTCGGTGTTCGGAAGGTTTGACGGCACGGTGGAGGCCCGAGGAAGCGCACTGAGAGTCAACGGGAAAGAGATAAAGGTTTCGAGTGAAAAGGACCCATCAAAGCTGCCCTGGAAGGCACTAGGTGTCGATTGTGTAATCGAGTCGACCGGTGTGTTCAGACAGAGAAAGCAGGTTGCCATGCATCTTGAGGCAGGGGCGAAGAAGGCTATTCTTACCGTTCCGGCAAAGGGTGAAATCGACAGGACGATTGTCCTTGGTGTCAACGAAGAAATGCTGACCCCTGAAGACAAGATTGTATCGAACGCATCGTGCACGACGAACTGTCTCGCGCCGATTACAAAGGTTTTGCACGACAACTTTACCATTGTTCGGGGATTGATGACGACCGTGCATGCATACACAAGCGATCAGAAACTGGTTGATTCACCGCACAGCGATATGAGAAGGGCGCGTTCGGCGGCAATCAATATTATTCCTACTACAACAGGTGCTGCAAAGGCAATCGGTCAAGTCATTCCGGACTTGAACGGTAAGCTTGACGGAATGGCGATGAGAGTACCCGTGCCAACCGGATCAATCGTTGACCTCGTCGCTGAAGTAGAAAAAGAAGCGAGTAGAGAGTCGGTAAACGATGCAATGGCCAAAGCCGCTTCAGGGCCCATGAAAGGTATTCTCGAATACTGCACCGACCCTATTGTTTCCACTGATGTTATCCAGAATTCTCATTCTTCTGTTTTCGATTCTCTTGCAACAATGGTTATCGACAATAAGCTCGTCAAGCTCGTATCATGGTACGACAACGAATGGGGATATTCCAACAGGGTCGTGGATCTCATCGGGAAACTATTCTAACTCGGAGTAGACATTTATGCTCAACAAGAAAAGTGTGAGAGATGCCGACCTGGTGGGAAAACGTGTTATTATGCGTGTGGATTTCAATGTTCCGCTCGATAAAGAGGGAAACATTACTGACGACACGAGGATCAGGGCCGCTTTGCCTACGATTAATTATATTCTCGAGCATAATACAAGGCTTATTCTCATGAGCCATCTGGGAAGGCCGAAAGGCCAGGTCAAGGAGGAGTTGCGTCTTGCACCGGTCGGAAAACGCCTCTCCGAGCTTATCGGCAAGGAGGTAATCTGCACCAGAGATTGTATCGGTGAAGAAACGGAAAAAATCATCTCTGGCATGCAGGGCGGTGATGTCGTTCTCCTTGAAAATGTGCGGTTTCACAAGGAGGAGGAGACGAATGACCCGAATTTTGCAAAGGCACTTGCGGCCTATGCAGATATCTATGTGAACGATGCGTTCGGCACGGCGCACCGGGCGCATGCGTCGACTGAGGGCGTTGCTCATTTACTCCCAGCAGTCGGCGGCTTTCTCATGGAAAAGGAGATCAACTTTTTAGGAAAACTCCTCTATCAGCCGGAAGAGCCGTATGTGGCGATTATCGGCGGCGCAAAGGTTTCAAGCAAAATCGGGATACTGGAAAAGCTTCTCGAAAAGGTCGATACGCTTATCATCGGCGGGGGAATGTGTTATACATTTCTCAAGGCAAAGGGCTTTGAAATCGGCAATTCACTCGTAGAGACCGAAAAGGTAAACCTCGCCTTTGAGCTCATTAAAAAAGCTGATGAAAAGAGTGTCAACCTCATGCTTCCGTATGATCATATCGTGACCAATAGGGTTGAAGAGGGCTCGAAAACGAAGACGGTCGATACCAACGCGATACCCCCGCAGATGATCGGGGTGGATATCGGACCGAGGACAATCAGGGCCTATAAAAAAGAGATAAAGCGTGCACGAACTGCGTTCTGGAACGGACCGATGGGCGTGTTTGAAATAGACCGGTTTGCGCGAGGGACAAATCAGATTGCGAAGGCCCTTGCATCGAGCAACGCGACAACCGTTATCGGCGGTGGGGATTCTGTCGCGGCGGTAAACAAAATAGGTGTCGCCCAAAAAATCGACCATGTGTCTACCGGGGGAGGAGCGTCCCTCGAGTTTCTCGAAGGAAAAGAACTCCCGGGGATTGAGGCACTGCAAGACAAGGAGTCGTAGATATTTATTACGATTTAAACCAAGCCCATTAAAATAATTCTTTTAAGTAACTTCTCGCGAAGTTACTTTATGATATTCGGTCCCCCAGGGACGTAGACCACTTTTAAGTAACTTTCGAGCAAGTTACTGTTTGATACCCAGTCCTGTCAAGGATCGGTCCCGTCAGGGACATATCCCGCCAGGGACATATGCCGTTTTTAAAGGGGAAGGAAGCACAGGATGAGAAAGGCGTTGATTGCGGGGAACTGGAAGATGCATCTCGACAATGATTCCGCCGTCGTTCTTGCAGAAGCACTTTCACGGGAGGTTCGGGATACAGATGACCGAGAGGTGCTCATATGCCCGTCATTTCCTCTCATCGGTGACGTAAAACACGCACTTGAAAACAGCGTCGTGATGCTTGGCGCACAGAACATGTATTTCGAGGACAAGGGCGCTTTTACAGGAGAGATATCAGCCGATATGCTGATTTCAGTCGGCTGCAGTCATGTAATACTCGGGCACAGCGAGAGACGGCATATCTTTCATGAAGATAATGATACCGTCAACAAAAAGGTACTGCAGGCTCTCCGAAAGGGGCTCATACCGATCCTCTGTGTCGGGGAACTTTTGGAGGAGCGGGAAGCGGGGAAAACCGAAGACATTGTGAAAAGCCAGGTGGTAGGCGGGCTGCGG
Source organism: uncultured Spirochaetota bacterium (assembly GCA_964525675.1). Lineage (GTDB taxonomy): Bacteria > Spirochaetota > B62-G9 > B62-G9 > DRHN01 > CAYSRJ01. The sequence goes on along the minus strand of CAZGJW010000035.1, from coordinate 19,460 downwards.
GATGTTTCAATGGATGATATGCGTGTTCTCGTCATTGCCTATGAGCCTGTGTGGGCGATCGGCACCGGAAAAACGGCGACGCCTGAAGATGCGGATGGGGTTCACGGTTTTATCAGGAAAACCATTGCGGATTTATACAGCGTGCAAACAGCCGAAGGGTTGCGTATTCTTTACGGTGGTTCCGTCAAACCCGATAATGTAGACGGGCTCATGGCAAAGAATAATATCGACGGAGCGCTTGTTGGCGGTGCATCACTGAAACCGGATTCTTTTTTAAGAATTGTTGGTTTTCAGCACTGATGAAGTGAATCTGTCTGCAGATGAAGGATTATCATACTGCAAAACAGGTAATAAGATGTAAAAATGGTTTTGTATGAAGGGGGCATGGATGCATCTGTTGATGCACGTACGTGCATCTGATGTTGCCATCCCCTGAAATGTTAAAATAGAAGGTGATGTGTTATGTTAGTGGCTTTGACAGCTCTTTTTTTCTTTATAGCGCTTCTTTTGATGGTCATAATTCTTCTTCAGCCTGGAAGCAGCGGCGGACTTGGGTTTATTGGAGGCGGAAGTCAATCGGCTTTCGGTACGCAGACTGGAAATGTGATGACGAAAATCACGACGACACTTGCCGCGCTTTTTCTGCTTGTTAGTTTTATTCTCGGGTATCTCAATGCTCACCAGGGAAGGGTGGAAACGAAGGAGATGATAGAGATCAACAAAGGAGCCCAGCAGGCTCCTGCGGAGCAGGCCCCGTCAGGGCAGACCCCTGAAGAGACACAGCGGGGTGATATCGGAGTTGATATTTCCGGCACCAATAAATAGCATCGGTTCGACTGCTCGTTCTTCCGCCTTTTTATGTATCAATCCCTGCTGCTCATTCAAAGTTCAGCCGTATTGGGTTCGGTTGCTTTATATACTGCCGCTTGTGAGCGGCGTGTTCTCCGTTACTATTTTCAACACGTGTATCCTGTCAAACCACCGGTATTGAAACCATAGGTAAAGAATATGAAAATACTCCATACAGCAGACATTCATCTAAGGACAATAGATGATGAACGCTGGAATGCACTCGTTACCCTGATTAAACTGGGAAAAAATGAACAGGTGGACGTTATTGCAGTTTCCGGAGATCTCTTTAACAGTGGAGCGGATGCAGATACGATCCGTGCCGAATTAAGAGGGCTTTTTTCAAACAATTCCTTTAAAATACTGCTGCTTCCGGGTAATCATGATCAGGATGTCTATGAAGGTGGACGATATTTCGGTGACGATGCGGTGGTAATGAATGATGTCAGTAAACCATTCATGTTTGAGGATATATGTATATGGGGTTTACCCTATATACCTGCAGGTACTGAAGAGGTCCTGCGCGCACTCCGTTCTTTTAAAGAACTTCTCGATACTCAAAAGTCCCACATTCTTCTCTATCATGGTGAGCTGATTGATGCCTTTTTTTCAAGGCTCGATTTCGGGGAAGAGGGTGCAGGGCGGTACATGCCCCTCAGACTTTCCTATTTTAACGGACTTGACTTTACATACGTTCTGGCTGGCCATTTTCATACACGTTTCGATGTACGGTCGTTGCCAAACGGAGGTTTTTTTGTTTATCCGGGGTCTCCTGTGTCTATTTCCAGCAGGGAAACGGGCAGACGGAAGGTAAATATATTCGAGGTCGGCAAGTCTCCGGAGGGAAGAACAATTGATACGCCCTTTTATGAAGAGGTCGTGGTTGCACTCAGTCCGTCTGACAAACAGAAGCCTGTTGAAAGAGTCTCTAGAATTCTTGATACGATGGCTCCCGACCAGAAGCCTCTTCTCACGGTTAAAGGCTATTTTCACGGAGAAGAGTGTTCCACAAATGAAACACAACTCACAGAGGAGATACGACGGTTGATACGTGGAAAACCCGTAACCTTTACCCCTCTTTACAAAGATATACGAAATATTCTTGATGATGATCTTTTTTCTATGTTCTTTAAAAAGCTGAATGAAAGGGATTTCGGCGAGAAAAAAAAGGAACAGCTCTACAATACGGCAGTGCAGGCCATGATGAATGCGAGTCTGAGGCAGAAGGATCAGGGTTGATTATCTATGAGGATTAAAGAGTTTCATATTATACGGTACGGACCGCTTTCCTTTAAAAGTCCAATCACCCCCGGACCGTTCAGCGTCATTTTCGGGAAGAATGAAGAGGGCAAGAGTCTTACGATTGATGCGCTCGTTAAACTTCTCTTCGGTAGGAAGCTGACAGAATTTTCGCGTATCGACAGGGTGGCCCATTTGCCTGAAGGATACGTGCTCATTGAAAGACAGGGCGGGGATAGTCAAAAACTTCCGGAATCGGGGTTTCTCACCGATGTAACAGGCCTCACACAACGGGAGTGCTCCAACATATTTATCATACGGAACAGCAACCTGTCCATTTCCAAACAGGATGATTTTTTTACCGATATAACGGATAGGCTGACCGGCCTGAAAACGGCCGAGATCGCCCGTATAAAGACGGCCCTGTTCGAGATGGCGAGGTTGACGCCTGGAGAAACATTCAGAGATATAAAGGGTGAAAAACTTAAAACGCGGCTTGACAGAGCTTCCAGTCTAATAGAGCAGATCGAGGCACTGATCGAAGAAATGAAGTCATCAGGCTTTGATGAGCTCTATGAGAAGAAGGTACTGCTTGATGAGCACATAGCGGGGCTTTCTTTCAACCTTGAAAACCTGGAAGACGCCCGTAGAAGAGAATTGTTTGAAAAGTGTTCGGGGGCCCTTGATACAATAGAGGTGAACGAGCTGAGACTTGCTGAACTGGCGGCCTTCACAGAGAAAGATGAGCAGGAATGGAGAAACTGTGAAAACAGTATCGCGCACCTGGAAAAAGAGAGAGCCGATACAACCAGGATGATAGGGGAAAAAGAATCTGTTCTGATGGATGTGAGTGAAAAGTTCGAGGATAAGAGGCGCTCCCAGCAAATACTTGACGAGAAGCGTGAAATTATAAACAATGAAATCCGGCCACGGATACGATACATGAAGGCTCGGTCTGCAGAGATTGCTGCTCAGGCTTCAAAGAGCAGGTTTACGACCGCTCTTTTTGCAGCCGTAGCCGCACTTACCGGGTTGTCCCTCATGGGAGCGGTATTCACCAGAGAGGCGTATTTTTTTTATATCTGCGTATTTTTTCTGTTCGGTTTTATCACTGTTTCTGCTTTCAAACTCATATTGTTACGAAAAAAGGGTAAACTGGACAGCGAGCTCAGAGAGGTGAACATGCTGCTCTCTACCTACGGTATGAACGCTGGGAACCTGGAACTGGTGCTGGAAAATGTCCAGAAGTTTGAAGATAACTGTACGTTTCTTTCAAATGAGGTGAACGAACTTCTCGGCGAGGTGAACGGATTGAAGGGAACCATTCAAGCACTCAAAACGCAGAGACTGCAGACCATTGAGAGCAGTATTATGGCTGAAAAAGACAGGATACGAAAAATACAGGAATCAAACGGTTTGACGACCCTTGGCCAGTTTACGGACAAATTACGGCAGAATAAGAAACTCCATGCTGAAATACAGGAACGACAGGCTCTTTTGCGGGAGTTGCTGGGGGAAGAAAGTGATTCAAAACGCGACGCACATACACGATACTGGAAAAGTCGGGTTGAAGGTTTGCGTCAGTATAGGGAGAAGGCAGAGGGAGTTACTTTCAATGAGGAGGAGCTTTTACGGGTTAAAGACGAACTGAACCGAAAAAATGAGGAGCGTGAAAAGTATGATGATGAAATTGTGCAATGTAGACGCAAACTGGAAGAGGTGGAGCGGGAGGTAAATTCTGTGCTGGACCAGGGAGGTGAGCATTTGCCCTGTGCAACAACGGTGGACCTGGAAGCGGTGAAAAAACTACTTGCCGAGTTTATCGATGCATGGGAGACCATTCGTGAAAATGTTCTTGCTGTGCTGAATCTGTTTGAGCAGATTGAACAGGAGGAAAAGGAGAAGGTGCAGGGGCTTTTCGGTCCCGCAAGCAGCGTAACGGGTTATTTCAAAGATATTACCGGAGGACGGTACACCCAGGTACTGTATAACCGGGAGGCCGCATCGATCGACGTTCGGAGAGAAAATGGCGAAGTATTGAGCGCGGAAAAGCTGTCTTCCGGTGCTTATGATCAGCTCTATCTCAGTGTCAGGCTCGCACTCGGCAGCAGCCTGCTGAAGGACAACCGCGGTTTCTTTATTTTTGATGACCCCTTTATAAAAGCAGACCCCGACAGGCTCGAGCGCCAGTTCAGGACCCTGGTGGGTATTGCAGAGCGCGGGTGGCAGGTCCTGTTCTTCAGCGCCAAGGGCGAGATAGAAGAGCTTGTTGAAAGGATGAACAGGAAGAAAAGAATAATAGAGTTTATTGAACTTCGTAAAAACCTGTCTTAGAAATGGTGTATGTCCCTGGCGGGATTGATCCCTGGCGGGATTGATCCCTGGCGGGACAGGGTATCACAGATAGCTTATTTGAAGTTACTGATAAGACCTGATGGATGCATAGAGGTATTTGTCGGGTAGTTTCAGCGCAGTCAGATTGCCAGGGCTGCTGCAGCTGATGTGTGAAGTTTTTTCATACTGGCTGCAATATCGTCTGTGAAAACACTCGACCCGGCTATGAGATAATTTGCGCCCGCCCTCACGATATCGGGTGCAGTGTTGCTATTAACTGCCCCGTCTACACCAATATCAAAGGAAGCCTGTGTTTCTTCTCGCATGGCACATGCTCTTCTTATTTTCGGCACTGTTACCGGTGAAAACGGCTGACCGCCGTATCCTGGGTATACCGCCATGATAATGAGCAGGTCGATCTCTCGCAGGATTTCCGGGTTGGCCTCGAGTTTTTCAAATCCTCGGTCGGGATTGATTCCGATGCCTGCTTTTACCCCCATTTTTTTAATCGTGTTGATTGTGTACGGCAGATGAGGGCAGGTATCTTCCTGAACCACAACCATGTTGCTTTCAGCGCGGGCGAAATCGCTAATAAATACATCCGGGTTATCTATCTCCAGATGTGTAACGATCGGGATGTGCACATGTCTTTTAAGGGCGGACACGATATTTACACCGAATGAAAAGTTATGTACGTAATGACCGTCCATTATGTCAATATGAATAGCGCATCCACCGTTTTTTTCCGCCGCAAGGGCATCATGGCGCAGGGTACCGAAGTCTGCAGACAGTATGGAGGGGCTGATCTTGATTGGATAATCCATCTTCTCTTACCTGTTGTAATGAGACTTGTACACTATGCTCGAACTGAACTACTGCATACTATGCCGCAGATAGTCAAAATCGTTCAGTGAGAGTCCTCTTCTTTCGAGTTCATCGAGAATAAGCTCTGTAGTCCATGCCGAAGCATCGGCAACGACGGTCGTACATTTGTCGGCATGCGCACCTGCTTCCTCGAATGCTTCTTTCTCTTCCTCGTTCCAAAGGTCGAAACTCCGTCCGAATATCTTATTATGGATATCCATACAAATGACGCTCCCGTACTTTTCCATGTACCGTTCGTATAATGTAACCGCCATGTTAAATGAGCAGTACTTGTCTTCGCGATCGTCGTCGAACTTTTCGCGTGTTCTGCCAAAGTACGAACTCATGACCATGACTCCTCCAGAATAGCCTCCACAAAGACCAACGCGAAGCAGCCCTCCACCAGTTGCAAGCCCGCTTCCCGCCTTGAAAACAAAATCATTACGAGTACCGAGTGCATCTTGTACCGCAGCGATCGCGCACTGGGAGCACCCTCTGTACTTTTTCTCGTAATCGAATCCGAGTTTGAACGCCTGCTTTACAATAGATTCTCTGTCCATTTTTCGTCTCCCCCCGGGATACATCCCGCCCGGAACGTACGCTACTTTTAATCAGTATAATCCTGCACAATTGAGTCTTTAATATAATAAGAAAGGGATGATTGTTGAATCATTTTTCATAAAGGCGGGATATAGTGTACACTATAGTATTCGCTTGACTTTCATAGTATTTCATTTATTTTGAGAGGAAGTATCTCCATTGAGCGGTGTTTTAGTGAAATTGCGCAGCTGTATTCCCATTATTTCAGCACTTGTTGTGTTTTTGTGCAGTTTATTTTTTAGTCAGTATGTTTTGGCTGGAACCGGTGTTGACTCCATCGGCAACAGGGTCACGGTTCCAGGGAATCTGACGAAAATCGTCTCACTCTCACCAGGTGCAACGGAAACGCTTTTTGCAATCGGTATTCGTGATACTGTTATCGGGATTTCGGATTATTGCAATTGGCCGCCTGATTTTGTCCAATCGAAACAGAGGATGGGCGGATTTTCCAGCCCGAACATTGAAAAGATACAGGCTGCATCGCCGGATGTCGTCATAATGGGTACCGTTGTCCCCCTCAAGATAAAGAGGCAGCTTGACAGTCTCGGTATACAGGTGTTTGTTTATAATCCCAAAACATACTCCGCTCTCCTCGATTCTGTGTACCAGTTCGGCAGGATGTTTTCCCACGAAGAGGAGGTCGGGGAACTGATACAATCTCTGCAAAATGGTGCGGCTGATGTGGTACAACGTGTGCAAAAACGAAGTGTGCGCCCGGTAACTACTTTTATTGAAATATTTGACAATCCGCTTTATGGAGCAGGCAGAACCAGCCTACCCGGAGATCTCATTACCATGGCCGGTGGAAGAGTAGTGCCTGAAGGGGAGCTGGAATATCCGAGACTGAACGAAGAGCAGCTTCTTGTACTGAATCCTGAGGCAATTGTGCTGGGTCACGAGGCGGACTTGAAGCAGTTTCTATCAATACACGAGCACGTTGCGGGTATCAGGGCCATAAAAAATCGTAAGATTCTCATTCCAGATCCCGATCAGTTTCTACGTCCGGGGCCTAGGGTGTTGAATGCCCTCAAAGAAATCGCACAGTTTCTTCATCCAGAGGTTTTCTAGTGAAAAAATACTTTCACATACTTCTTTTGATCGTTGTTCTTTTTATCAGTTTTATCGTGAGCACCTCTCTTGGTTCGGTAAATGTGCCGCTTAAAGACACATTTCGAATACTTACATCTTTTTTCTTTGACACGAGTGGAATTCCCGCTGTATCCCACGATATTATTGTGAAGATACGTATACCGCGGGTTTTTCTCGGAATGTTTGTCGGTGCAGCGCTTTCTGTTTCAGGTCTCGTATTTCAGGCATTGCTGAAAAACCCTCTTGCAGACCCTTATACGCTCGGTATCTCGGCTGGCGCGTCTTTCGGTGCTGCACTTGCCATCTTTTTATCCTCCGTCATCGATGCCTACTTTAAAACCCTTCTTCCTGTGTTCGCATTCGTCGGTGCTGTTTCTACGATGTTCTTTGTGTACTTCCTTGCGCGAACGAAGGGAAGAGTGCAAATGCTCACCATTATTCTTTCCGGGGTGATTGTGAGCTATCTTTTTTCATCAGGGCTCGTATTGATCATGTCTCTTGCCGGCGACAGGTCCCACGAGATCATTTATTGGCTGATGGGAAGCCTTGCGGGTTTTCATCGATATATAATACCCGCTGCCGGCGCAATATTCGTTTTGAGTGGATTTACCTTTTTGTTCAACAAAGACCTTGACTTGATTGCCCTCGGCGATGAGCGAGCTATAAGCCTTGGAGTGAATACCGACAGCATCCGGCTTATTCTTTTTTCAACTACATCGCTCATTACTGCAACGGCAGTGTCGCTTACGGGCACAATCGGATTTGTCGGTCTCATTATTCCTCACTCAATGAGGCTCGTATTCGGACCGAAACACCGAATGTTGATACCTGCAAGCATTATATCGGGTGCCGCTTTTTTGCCCCTATCTGATATGATCGGGCGGGTTCTACCGGGAATACTTTTCGGAAGCGGAGTGGAAATACCGGTAGGGGTTATTACATCACTATTCGGTTCACCCTTTTTTATCTTCCTTCTTTTAAAGGGTAAGAAGAAACTATGGTTCTGATAGCGGTTTGAGATAGAAAACAGGGTGGAGAGGATGTTTTGAGTTTTGTGATTGAAACACACAATCTTTTTGTCGGGTATGACGGCACTGCCGTTCTTCAGGATATTTCGCTCGATGTTGCTGAGGGGGAATTTCTGTCAATACTCGGGCCGAACGGGGCCGGCAAAACAACCCTCATAAAAGCTCTGACCGGTGTAATAAGAGATGTGCGGGGACATATATATCTTTACGGAAGGCCCCTTACTGCATACAGGAAAAAAGAATTTGCGCGACACGTTGCATTCCTTCCTCAGGACCTCCCTTCATCCCTTCCGTACCTGGTACGGGATATCGTAATGATGGGTCGCTTTCCCTACCTGAAGAGGTTTGAAATGGAAAAGCCCAGAGATACCCGCATCGTGCGGGAGTCGATGCAAATGCTCGGGCTTGAAAAGTTTGCCGGCAGGCACCTTTCAGAGCTGTCTGGAGGGGAGCTGAAAAGAGTATTTATCGCTCAGGCTATTGCTCAGGAGTCGAATGTTCTGTTTCTTGATGAACCGACTGCGAATCTGGACATCAATTATCAGGTAGAGATATTCAAGCTCTTGCAGAAATTCAACGAGGAAATGAACAAGACAATAGTACTGATTACACATGACATCAATCACGCGGCCCGATTTGCTAAAAAGATTGTACTTTTAAGGGAAGGCCGGGTGATAAAAACCGGAATCCCGGCTGAAGTCATTGATGCTGTCACCGTGCGATCGGTGTTTGATACCCATGTAACAGTCCAATACGATCAAGAGAAGAGGCCGTATATTCTTATTTGAATAAATATGATGTTTCCGGTGCTGTAATCGTTGCAGGTTTCGGAGATAGCCCGACGGAAACAGACACCGTCGTCCTGATGTGCATGGAAGTGCCTTTATGTTCTAGCTTTTAAGTAACTTCTCGCGAAGTTACTGTTTGATACTCGGTCCCGCCAGGGACATACGCTACCTCTAAGTAACTTCGAACAAGTTATCTTTGATACTATGTCCCGCTAGGGATCGGCCGCGAAGTCGCCACTTTTGATGCAGCAGTAATATAGGGAGGTATGCGAGTGAGCCATATACAAAAAGAGAGAATCAGTGATGCAGAGGCAAAGAAAAGAGGTGTCGATTCGTGGGGGATATGGGAGAAGGAGCAGTCCGAGTTCGACTGGTCATACACAAATGATGAACATTGCTATATCATCGAGGGAGGAGCGTCCATTACGACAGATGATGAAACTGTTGATATAGAACAGGGAGATTATGTCATTTTTCCTGCAGGACTTAAATGCAGGTGGAAAGTTACACACACTCTGAAGAAGTACTACAAGTTTTCATAGATCTCTATTCGAAATTGCGAATCGGTGCCGTACCCATATGACTAACTGCCCGAATCACGCATGAGGAACAGTATACAAACTATTCCCCATGATTTGTCTTTTATTTTTGTTGCAGTTTTTTATCAATAGCTTTCTACATAAAGTTCGAAGTAAGACATCGGGTGCAGGCAGGTCGGGCACTTTTTCGGCGGTTCGGGTCCCTCATGTACGCGCCCGCAGTTAAGGCATTTCCACAGGACAGGGGTGTCTTTTTTAAACACCTTTCCTTCTTCAAGATTTTTAATGAGTTTTTGGTACCTCTTTTCATGCCACACCTCGACTTCCGCTACTCTTCTGAAGAGGCTTGCAATCTGGGAAAATCCTTCTTTGTCTGCAACGTCGGCAAAGCCGGGGTATATTGAAGTGTGTTCGACATTTTCACCAGCAGCTCCCGCTTTCAGGTTGTTGAGTGTTGTCCCAACGATACCGGCAGGATATCCTGCAACAATCTCTGTCTCCCCTCCTTCAAGAAATGAAAAAAATCGTTTTGCATGCTCCTTCTCATTATCAGCTGTTTCGGTGAAAATATTGGCTATCTGCATGTAGCCCTCGTCTCTGGCTTTTGATGCAAAAAACGTATACCTGTTTCGAGCTTGAGATTCACCTGCAAATGAGGCAAGCAGGTTTTTTTCCGTCTGTGTTCCTTTTATGCTTTTCAATGTACACCTCCCTGAAAATTATTGTTTAATTGTAGCGGTCGATCCCTCGCGGGACATAGTATATCATAGATAATTTATTTGAAGTTACTTAAAAGTGGCTTATGTCCCCTCGGACCGAATATCATAAAGTAACTTCGCGAGAAGTTACTTAGAAGGCCTATGCAGTAACCATTCCCCATCTGTGCGAAAGTTTTATTCAAAGTCCGGTTTTTCTTTCATGCAGTTGATGCAGATCCCCTTAAGATAGAGATGTCGCTCGTTTACCTTGTGCCGGCAGACAAAACCATTTGCGAGAAAGGTGCTGTCAATTTCAATGTCAAAGATATGGCCGCACTCCAAACATTTAAAATGAGCATGGGGTTTCATATTCGCATCATAACGGATTTCGTTTTCGTCTATCGTGAGCCCATATACAATTCCTTTCTGATGAAAGAGATTCAATGTATTATAAACGGTTGTTTTTGAGAGGGTAGGTATTTCCTTCAGCAGACTGCTGTATATGATATCCACGGTCGGATGGGAGTTATTTTGCGCAAGAAATTCGTAAATTCTTAGCCGCTGATAGGAAGGATGTATTCCCTCATTAATGAGAAAATCCTTTAACGACCCGATTGAAAGTTTTGTACGTTTAAGCGGCACTGATTTATTTTGCATTTCTCTCTTCTTAAAAAACGCAAAACCATCTACAACTCAATAGATTGCGGCGATACGGATTCTTTCATTCTTCATGTGTTATTTCCAGCAGGAAGTATGTGGATAATGGCGTTTTTCCAGGGACGTACACCGCTATTAAGTTATTTCACACCCTCTTTATAAATGTGCGTGATACAAAACTTTTATATAACATATTCAGTCTGCTGCAAAAAAAATCTTCATTAAAACGGTTATTGAGATCCTCTCTGGCCGAGATGACTGTCGAGCATATACAGACCGTTTGCAGAATCTTTGATAAGTTTCAATTTCTGCACAACTCCAAGTGTTGACGATTCTTCTTCGACCTGTTCTTCGACGAACCACTGTAAAAAGTTCTCAGTCGGGATGTCTTTTTCCGCACGTGCAAGATGCACAAGGCCATGAATGAGCCCTGATACCTTTATTTCATGCTGGTATGCGTTTTCAAAGGCCTCGAGTGGAGATTTCCATCTCGTCTGCGGTGCATCGATAGCCGTAAGTGTAACCGCGCCGTCCCGTTCGAAGATATAGGAGTAGAATTTCATTGCATGTTCAGTTTCTTCCTGTGCCTGAACACGCATCCAGTTCGCAAAACCTGAAAAATTCAAGCTCTCGAAATAGGTTGACATTGAAAGGTACAAGTAGGCTGAGTACAGTTCCGCATTCAACTGTTCATTTAGTGCTTTTTCCATCTTGCTGTTCATCCGCAGTACTTCCTTATTATATATATAGTGAATAACAACAATTCAAAAAACGGGCAGTTTTGCGTCATGCCCAGGACAGACTACAGCAGCCCTCTTTGCAGTGGGTAACCGGCCTTCGCCAGAACTTTCTCATAACAGCCTCCTTCCTTGGGTTAATTGAACTTTATTGATAATCTTACCGAATACGCTTTTTCATCTGTGAAAGTTTCGTAAAATGCTTTCTTTCTTCACTGATAATTGTATCAATGTGGTCCTTTTCAGCTTTTGTGACGAATGATTTTATTTCCTGGTAGTAGAGAATGGAGTCGAGCTCTCTTTTAATTCCAAAATCAATTGCTGATTTTGTGTCTTTGATTTGTGCAAGCTCAGCATCAAGATCACCGGGTTTGAATATCAAGTTATCCGCATAAGCCTGTAGATAGGTAAAATATTCGTCCGGATAGTTTAAAGGCTGTTTGAAAGACTCGACGCTGTCGAGCATACGGGAAAAAGTTTTTATATGCTTTGATTCTTCATCCGCTAAATACTGAAAAATTTCCTTTTCCGAGCTCGAATCAAGTTTTTCCGCATATTTAGTGTAAAAATCATACCCGTTTTGCTCAATTTTTACTGCAAATTGAAACACTTCAGCTGCACTTACCAAAGCCATCACTTCCCCCTTGTTCCTCCTGGTGCTCAAGCTCCAACCAATTGTAATTATTTTGCCGTACACCCTGTTGTCATTCAGCTTGCTGCGCTAAACGGAAATCACCTCGTCTATCTCGGGAATTTCCTCTTTGAGCAGTCTTTCAATGCCCATTTTTAGCGTTATCTGGCTCATAGGGCACGCCCCACACGCTCCGGTTAGCTTGACCTTAATTATTCCATCTTCTCCAACGTCAACAAGCTCGACGTTGCCGCCGTCTGCCTGTAGAGACGGTTTTATTCTATTCAGAACATCTTCTACTCTTTCTCTCATCTTTTGTATCCTTCCTTGCTGAACGATTACATGATAAATGTCTAGGATACATATTTGTAATCGTTACAAATTGATTATAACATTATTTTATTCTTTAGCAAGTAAAATTTTCATGTTCTACTAAAATAATTTCATTTTAACAGTATTATTTCGGGTATTTTACCCGATTTCTTTATTAAAAGGGATTCAAGCGTCAACGCTGAAAAAACCTTCCTTATACGGTGGTCTAGATATACCCATACTTCTCTTGAAACGCAGTCGCTGGATTTTTCACATTCATCAGGTGCATCTACACATTCGGTGAAAAATACTGTATCTTCGAGTGTTTTAATGATGTCGAGAAGCGAAATCCTGCTGAGTTCCCGACCAAAAGAAAAACCGCCCCTTCTCCCTTTTACACTCTTCAGTATTCCTGCGGCGCGGAGCCGTGTAAAGATATTTTCGAGATATCGGGGGGAAATATTCTCTCTTTCTGCTATGTCACGTAAATAAACTGGTTCTCCGTTTGTGTGCCCTGCGAGATCAAGCAATGCCCTCAGTCCGTATCTCGATCGAGTCGATATCACTATAAACCTTTTATCACTATTTTAGTGATATTATAATCAATACTCTTCAAAAAGTCAATTTGTTTTGTAAATATGTTTTGTAAATAAGAATAGTTTAGATAATATTAGTCTATCGGAAGAATACGACGAATGAAAAATTTATGCATACTTGAAGGGGGGAATCGATGGATATAACTCAGTTAATTAAAAAGAGAAGGGCATATCGCTCACTTGACCCGGTCGAGATTAATGAAGAAACAGTTACTGCACTTGCGGAGAGTGCGCGTTTGTCCCCGTCGTGCTTTAATAATCAGCCATGGCGTTATGTATTTGTGTATAGCAAAGAAAAATTGGAAGAGGTGTTTATGGCGCTTTCAAAGGGTAATGACTGGGCGAAAAGAGCATCTCTGATAATTGCCGTTTTCAGTACACCTGATAATGACTGCCGGTTAAAAGGCCGTGATTATTTTCTATTTGATACCGGCATGGCGACGGCATATATCATTCTGAAAGCAACGGATATGCAGCTTGTAGCCCATCCGATTGCGGGATTCGATGAAGCAAAAATACATGAAGTGCTCAAAATACCTGAGGATATGCAGGTCATAACGCTCCTAATCGTTGGCAGACATGCGTCAGCATTAAGCCCCGAACTCTCCGATAAGCAGGTGGGATGGGAAAAGCAGAGGCCCGAACGACTGCAGGTCAACGAATTTGTCTACAGGGATGTATACGAAGGAGAGTGACACTAGTTAAAACAATTTTTTAAAGGTATATCGTCAGCCTGAACACGGGATGGAATAACCCGACATCAGAACCAAAGGTTATCAACGCCGCCCGATAGTTCCAGGATTACCCCTTATCAAGAATTTCTTCGTCGTACATCCTCTCAAACATGAGTTTATGCTGAGCTTCTTCTGAGGCCAGTTTCATGAAAAGTTTTCTAATCGCTTCATTTTGATTTTTATCAGCAAGATCCGTGTATAGACGGTACGAGGCCTCTTCCCGCTTCATTGCAATTATAAGGATATCCTGGTAGCTCAATTCGCCATCTGCAGGAGGAGCAACCATGTAGTCACTGATATGGAGGTTTTGTACAGCAGGAACGTCTATCGATTGGGATCCTTCCTGTTTTATTCTGGTGAGAACCTGTATGTGTTTCTTTTCCATATTCTCGAGAGAATTGAACAGCCCTTTTTTTCCGGAAAAATAACTTTTTTCCTGGAGGTCGTGGTAGAACTGCACTGCCTCCTTTTCACGGGTAATTGCAAACTCGATTATCTCATTGAATTTTTGATTTATTTTCATTGTTCCCTCACTTAAAACATTTGTTCTGTCCCGGTTGCAGATCACACGAACCCGTTTTCCCCATTCATGAGCCCAGTAGAAGTGACGTGAATCCCCCAGGGAAAGTCCCTAGCGGGATGTATCCCTAGCGGGATGTATCCCTGACGGGAACGTATATTGACTGGTAACTTAAATGAATTTTTTTAAAAGGCCTATTGTTCTTTACAGCACCGAAAAAGTCGTACACGGGTGCGTGATTCCCCTTCCGTAAAAAATTTATTTTGAGGATTTGATTCTGGCAGGGGATACCCTTGGCAGGGGATACCCTTATTTACTCTTCGGGGTAAAAGGAGTCTTTATCCGCCCCGCATTCAGGACACACCCAGTCATCTGGCAGATCTTTAAAAGCTGTCCCAGGTTCGATTCCACCGTCCGGATCTCCCGCTGCGGGGTCGTATACATACCCGCAGACTTCACATACGTATTTTTTCATTGCAATCTCCTCAGTAAAATAATCGGTATAATGTACTAATGATGATCCTTCCAGGCTACATTATTTAATACCGGATCTCACATTTTTCAGAACCTCCTGAATATCAATTATCCCTGCGGCGTGGATACGCCACTTCTAATTGGCAAATTATTCTTTGTCGAAGGTAATGTCCAGAATTTGGGCGAGGTCATCCGGTTCAAGTCTGAATGGAGAGCCCCTGCCTTCATAGAAACCATGGGCCATAATTAGATGTATATTCAGATCTGTGTACGTTATCTCCCTGTTTTTTTCGAGGTTTCGTACAATTGTATTCGTCTTTGGAAATATACCGGGGTCTCCGAAGGGGCAGGGGAGCTTGCCGCGTACCGAGTCGACTCGTATCTCGTAATGCGGTTCTACGCTTATAAAATCTCCCAACCCCCGCAGCCCTGTATCACGGAGCTCAATCATCCTCTGTGCTATTGATTGATGGTCCAGGTTCATTCTTTTTACCAGGGCATCATCTTCTACGAGTATATCAATGAGATTTCTGGCATCTGTGCCCAAAAAGCCGTCTCTGGTGATGATGCCGGGTTTCATTTTTTCCTGCACCTGTTTCATCTGAACAGTTTGTTTCATCGTTGTCCCTCTCCGCTAAACTTTCTCTGCAGCTGCTTTGAAAAAATCCTTCTTGTTTCCACCTGTCTTTCAAGAATACCATACAGATGATGCCTTGTATCGGTATTCAGACTGGCTTATTCGTGGCTGTATTACGCAAATTTATCGTAGAAAATAAGTTCATCGGGTATTCCCTTTTTTGTCAGTACATTGACTGCAGCATCTATCATCCCCGGGCTTCCGCAGAGGTAGGCCTCCGTATTTTCACCTGAAGCAACATTTCGGTCCAGTACATCAGTAATAAGACCGGTTTCTCCGCGCCAGTTGTCTTCCGGCAGCGGTTCAGAAAGCGCCGGGATGAATGTGAAATTCGGTAGCTTCTTCTCGAGCTCCTTCATTTCATCGATGAGAAAGAGGTCCCGTACTGCACGAGCGCCGAAAAAGTAGGTTGCTTTTCGTGAAATGCCTTTCTCCGCCATATCGTGTAGCATCGATTTTATGGGCGCCATGCCGGATCCTCCGGCAATAAAAATGATATCTCTGTCGGACTCATTCAGGTGGAACTCTCCGTACGGGCCGTTGAGGGTGACATGATCTCCTTCCTTGAGGTAGCTGAAAACATAGGTGGTGCATATTCCGTTCGGCACGAGACGTATCTCGAGCTCCACTTCATTTTTATTCGAGGGCAGTGAAGCCATGCTGTATGCCCGGTACACCTCTTCGGAAGACATCTCATACTCCGGAACAACAAACTGTATGTACTGTCCCGCCCTGTAGCTGATTTCAGATGGGGCAAGCAGTTTCATTTTTATCTGTTTGATATCATAGGTGAGGTCGACTATGGATGAGACCTCAGCCGAATACTCCTTTACATTGAAGAGTTCTTCAGGAATCTGTATCGAAATATCCTTTTTTATCTTGAGCTGGCATGACAGTCTGATATTCTCGGCCTTTTCCTCCTCCGATATCCAGGGAAGCTCCGTCGGCAGATAATCGCCTACGTCACTCGTTACCTTCACCTTGCACAAGCCGCACGCCCCCCTGCCGCCACATGCTGATGGAATAAATATTTTCTGACCCATGAGAGAGCCGAGAAGAGGCTTCCCTCCTTCGACCCTGACCTCCCGGTCATTGTTGATCGTAACCGTAACCTCACCGTAATTCGCAATCGTTGCATCGGCGATGACCATTAATACAGCCAGAAAAGTAGAAATACCACAAATAGCACCGATTCCGATTAATAGCTGTCCAGCTGCTCCCATTTATCTCTCCTGTACTTTCAGTACACCATATTCCTGCACCCAGCTGAATGGGTTCATCCGCCCTGCGGCCGGCCCCACCTCCATCGCTGATCCGCGAGTCACAATGCCGTCTGTACAGTGCTGTATGAAAATGAGCTTTCTATGTAACTTCTCGCGAAGTTACTTTATGATATTCGCCCCAGGGAACGGACGCCGCTTCTAAGTAACTTCTCGCGAAGTTACTTTATGATATTCGGTCCTGAAAGAACGTAAACTACTTCTAAGTAATATTTATCATTCCGCTGAATCCCATGAAAGCAAGCGCCATGATGCCGGCAATTATCAACGTAATTCCAGCACCGGCGAGCCCGCGCGGGACCCGTGAGCGTACCATCTTCTGCCTGATACCGGCCATTGTGACAATCGCTATCGCCCACCCGATTCCGCTTCCCAGTCCGTAGAACAGTGAAGATACGAATGTGTAGTTCCTTATCACCATAAACAGGCTTACGCCGAGTATAGCGCAGTTGACCGTGATAAGCGGGAGAAATATTCCGAGTGATGAGTATAACTTCTCAGAAACTCTCTCAATGATCATCTCGACGAGCTGCACAAAAGCGGCGATAATTACGATGAACACGATATAACGAAGGTATATCATATCGAGTGGCACCAGTATATAGCGGTATGCAAGCCAGTTCAGCACACTGGTGGCTGTCATGACGAAAATTACCGCACTTCCAAGACCGACCGATGTACTCACCTCTCTGGAAACGGCAAGAAACGAGCACATTCCCAGGTAGTTCGTCAGCAGTATATTGTTTGTGAATATTGCCGCAAAGAATATTGCATAGAAGGCTATTCCCTGACTCATTTCTTTTCCCCTCCTGTTTCCTTTTCAAGCACTCCCTTGACAATCCATATAAATATGGCAAGCATGAAAAATGCGCCGGGGGCCATTACCATGATGGACCAGTTGGTCCACCAGTCGCCGAGCACCGGATATCCCCAGATGCTGCCAGAACCGAGAAGTTCCCTGAAAAAGGCTATCGCAATAAGCACGTAGGAATAACCGAGCCCCGATGCTGCCCCGTCGATGAAAGACAGGCCGGGCGGGTTGGACAGGGCAAACGCCTCCGCTCTTCCCATAATTATGCAGTTCGTAATGATAAGGCCGACATAGGGGCCGAGCTGTCTCGAAATGTCGGGGAGATAGGCTTTCAGTATGATGTCAACGATAATGACATAGGATGCAATAATCAGTGTTTCAACCATCATTCTGATACGTGACGGCATATAGGCACGCAGGAGAGAAACGGTGAAATTTGAGAGGCCGGTAACAAAGATGAGCCCGGCGCACATAACGATAGTATTTTTCATCACATTTGTGACGGCCAGGGTGGAGCAAATCCCAAGCACCTGGGCGAAAACGGGGTTGTTCGCCCCCAGGTCATCGGAAAAAACCCGCTTTATTTTAAACGCCTCCATGTTGACTCCTTACTGTTTTAATTTGACAATCTTTCTCGCATCTTGTGATGAAGAGTTGAGAATATCTTTGACGCCGTTTGATGAATAGGATGCGCCGGTTATCGCCTGGAACTGATTGTCGTCGGCGGGCGCACCTTCAGCCACTAGACTGAGCGGCGGTTTCTTGCCGCGGAGCTGATTTTTGAACCACGTTTCAGATATCCTTCCGCCGAGCCCGGGTGTTTCGTTCTGATCGATTACTTCAAATCCGGTTAATCTCTGAAGTGAGCTGTCATATCCGACTGCTGCTGTAATGGTGCCCCAGAGCCCGGGGCCGTCGATGATAAGTACGTAACTCTCTACCGCTGCGGAGTCCTGTTCGAGTACCTCGTAGTACAGGATTGCTCCCTGATCATCCCGTATTTCCCGTACCCGTTCTTCGTATGTATTTTCGATTTCCTTCGGATTTTCCGGAAGCGGTACCCCCCCGCTGTATAAAACGGCCTTCCTGACCCGCAGAGATTCATTGAGTTTAATAGTATCCTTCGTAAGGGTATAGAGTACGGTTGTCACGGAAATAAACACAAGGGTTATTATGAGCATGAACAGCATGGTAAAGATACGCTGTCGAGTTTTTGCGCCTTTTTTCATTTGGCCGTCCCCTCGCTCTTTTTTTTGGCCTGTTTGATATAGTAGTCGATTATCGGGGCAAACATATTGCCGAGGAGAACAGCAAACATTACACCACCCGGCCATATAGAGAATACCCGTATAAGAGATGTTACCGCACCGACAAATGCGCCGTAAATCCAGCGCCCGGTGTTTGTCTGGGATGCAGAAACAGGGTCAGTCGCCATAAAAAGGATCCCAAGCATCCATCCGCCGCCTAATACTGCGCTGAGTGGATCGACCGCTTTATTAATACCTGTGGCCCAGAAAGCTGTTTGCAGCACGAGCATTCCAACAAACCCTGATATGACGATACGGTAGCTGGCGTATTTTTTCCATAGTATGAAAATTCCGCCCAACAGTATAAGCAGGGCACTCGTTTCCCCGAGGCATCCAGACTCGTTACCGAGAAACATCGACAGCTTTGACACGTCGATCCCCTGGACAATGCTCATCATCGGAGTGGCTTTGGTGACCGCATCCGAGGCAAAAGCTGCAAATCCTCCGGTAATACCGCCTATGTGCTGCACCCAGGCAGCAGTCATGGGTGCCCCGAAGCTAACATAGATGAACGCGCGCCCTGTCATTGCCGGATTGAATATATTTCTTCCGAAACCGCCGAATGCCATTTTTCCGATTGCAATACCGAAAACGATACCGACCACTGCCATCCAGATCGGTAATGTGGGGGGCAGGGTAAGTGTGAATAGAAAGCAGGAAACAAAAACTGCCGAGGTAACTGGCTCTTTATAGTAGATCTTGAGGAAAATATACTCGGTGAGAAAGCCTGCAATGT
>CAZGJW010000034.1:0-24092 GCA_964525675.1 uncultured Spirochaetota bacterium | reverse complement strand
AGGAGGAGGGCGACAGATACGCGGTTATCCTCGAGAACGTATCGATACTATTTTCGTTTTTTTATGAGCATTTACTGTACAGTACGGTAGTGCGGTCGAGACCTGGCTTATCGGATATTCTGCGAAAGTTCGAGGAAAATTATGACCGGATCATGAAGAAATGCGCTGAATTTGTGCGGAAATCCGGATCACGTTTTTACCGGAGAAAGGCCTATCAGGCGTATAAATTTCTCAGTGCCTTCATCAGCGAGATGAACAGCAGCAAAAC
Source organism: uncultured Spirochaetota bacterium (assembly GCA_964525675.1). Classification (GTDB taxonomy): domain Bacteria; phylum Spirochaetota; class B62-G9; order B62-G9; family DRHN01; genus CAYSRJ01. The sequence goes on along the minus strand of CAZGJW010000034.1, from coordinate 23,824 downwards.
GACAGACCTTGAAAGACGCTCCGGGGCCTGCCACATGTTCGAGAAGGCGGTGTACGATTCAGACAGGTTTATCGGCGCTTTTTTTACCGATGAGAGTGCAGGTAAAGAGGGCGAACGGTCTATGCTCGGTGATTGTCTGGACAGTTTCGAATTATTTATACGATCCTATCCTGATAGTGCGCTGATCGAATATGCGCAGAGCAGACTCGATGTTCTCGAAAAGCTCTACAGGGCATTTATGAAAGAATAAAACGATTAATCACTTCAGATACGCCATCTTCGTCGTTGTCCTTAACGGTAATGTAGTCGGCGCGTGTCATCACGTCCGGAAGACTGTTTCTCATCGCAATGCCGAGTCCGGCCCATTCAATCATATCCAGATCATTTCTATTGTCTCCGACTGCGATGACATTTTTCCGTTCAATACCGAATTCGGTACAGAGGTATTCCAGAGCATTTGATTTCGAGCACCGGTTATCAAGAATTTCATAAATCCAGAAGTTTAAGTCGGGAAAAAAGGTCTCTGTTGTGCGTATACTTCGATTCCCGAGCCCTTCAAGTGTGCTGTTTAGTCGTGCAATGTCCCCTTCATCGCAAAAGACACTGATTCTGATAATTTCACCCCTTCTCTGCTCCATAAAATCCGAAACCTCTACGATCCTGTTCTCTATCCCCTTTGATAGGCTGTAAAATCCGTCCCGGTGTTTTTCGATGTGCTCGAGGTAACGCATATCGTCCGCACTGTATAAAACAGGGGTATACCCTGCTTTTTTTAGCAGTAAAACGATTTCCCGTACACTCTCCTCATCAAGGGTAATCGACCGAAAGACCCTGTGTGTGTTCCGGATGATTGCGCCGTTATAGGTGATATGGGGATCAGGTATATCCACACATTCGATAAACCGCACCGCAGACGGAGTGCTCCTCCCGGTTGTAATCACCACCTTCACGCCGTTTGCACTCGCCTGATGAAGAGAACGGAGGTTTCGATCGCTTATCTCTTCATCGCTGTTCAAAAGTGTTCCGTCCAGGTCGAGTGCCAGAAGTTTGTACTGTTTTGTCCGTGAATTATTCATTGTCTCCAATTGCAGAGTGATTCTCTGTTCCTCCCATAGTATGTCCTGCCAGGATGTATCCCGTCAGGATATATCATGAGTCCTAATGTACTAGTTTGGCTTTTATGATGGAAATAAAAAGACACCGGCAGGTAGGATTTCCTGTTTCAATAAGAATTGTAATTAGCCTGTGAAGATTTTATAATACAGTTGTACAGGTTTTAACTCCTTGATTACCGATAAATTAGAAAGAGACAGATTGTTGCAGAGGAAAGCGGCCGATTGCAGGCTGATTTAAGGCTAAATCGGTCGATATATGAGAAAAGTGCTCTCATGCAGGAAGAATATCGTTGAAAGTCGAAAGCTATATGAAAAGATCGGCACTGAAGGTATTGCTCTTTGCGTACGTGCTTATTTTTACATCGGTGCTGTTCCCTTTGTACGCAAAGGAAAAGGATGAGCTTGCAGCGCTTGACCGATATATTGCGGAGGGGAAGGAGCTATTCGATGAAAACTACTATATGGGTGCAATTGAAAAGTGGACTACGGCTCTGGGTATTACTCCCTGGAACGATGAAATCAAATCTCTTATCGAAAGAGCGCTGAAGCGGTATGAGGAGCTTTCGAAAAAGGTTGAGGAGGCATATGACCTTCTTGAGGCCGGAGATGTCGATGGCGCCTACACTGCGTTTTTAGATGCACGGGAGCACAGCAGTAATCGGAATGAAGCTCTGTACAACCTGATTGTGAGGGGGATCAGGGCAACCGAAGAGCAGAAGAACAAAAGACGATTTCAGAAAATTATCGAAACGGGTGACGTGCTTATGGATAAAGCCCGTTTTGAGGCCGCTGAAAACCTGTATAATTTTGCCCGAAAGTTCAGCCCCGGGGATCCGCTTGTATCACAGCGGCTTGCGACGCTCTCAAAGAGGCAGAAAGAAGAAGGAACCCGGAAAATGGTCGCCAGGCTTCGTGAAGAAGCGTCGGACCTTTTTGAACAGGGTAGCTATGAAGAATCAAAAAAACTGTGGAATGAAGTTCTCGTATATGTTCCGGGTGACACCGATGCCCTGCTCTATATTTCCAAGATATCCTATAAGGAGAGGGAACGGCAGAAACTGCTTAGCCTTGCTAAAAGTTATTTCAATGCAGGTATGCAGCTCTTTAAAGGCGGGGAATTCAAGGGTGCAATCGATGAGTTTGAAAATACAGTTGCGTTGGATTACAGAATCGAACAGTCGAAGGAGATGATAGCAAAGGCGTTCGATGCCGTTGAAGCTGCACGAAAAGCTGAAAATGAACGGAATATGGAACGGGTGCTGGGGTATCTTCGTGAGGGAATAAAGTTTTACAATCTTGGGAAATACAGGGAGTCTCTGCGGGCGCTCAACAATGGGCTGTCAATCGATCCCGAGAATACACAAATCACGGAGTACATACTCAGGGACACAATTGCGCTGCGCAAAGAGGAGGAGAAGGTCGTTTCCGTTAACTCGCCGTTCTATCCACTTGTGCGGGATCTCAGGCGTCTCGGGCTCGAAGCCTTTGCCAGAGGAGATTACGAGGAGTCGGTAAAGCGGTGGGAGGAAATACTGCTCATATTTCCGTTCAACGAAGATGCCAGAAGACAGCTTACACGGACACTTGCGAGAACCGATCCGAACCTGGCCGATGAAATTCTTGCCGGACTGTACAGGGATGTGCAGGGACTGATCAAGAGGGATAAAAAGCAAGAAGCCATCTCGAAGTTGAAGCTTATACTGGAGGTCAATCCCGTTTTCAGGGATGCCGGTGATGTTCTGAAAAGGCTTGAAAAAGAGCAGAAGGAGAAAGAGGTCGTTGTTACCCGGGAAGACAAAGCGCGTGCCGAGGAGGCGTATAAAAAGGGACTTGACTATTACAGACAGGAGAAACTCCCCGAAGCACTTGATGAATGTAGAAAGGCTGTGGAACTGAATCCGGAATTCGTGGATGCGCGTATTTTTCTCGCCAGTATTGAAACAAAGCTGCACAATCTCGCGCGGCTTGAAACACAAGCGGACAGGGAATCGGCTATCAAAAGCAGCGAGGTGAAAATAAAGCTCAAACGGCATTATTTGGACGGTATTAATTTTTATCTTGACGGGATGTACCGGGAAGCGATTTCCGAATGGGAAGAGGTAATAAAGATAGATCCGGACTATGAAAATGTGCGTACAAACATCGAACGGACGAAGGAACGTTTGAAGTACGAAAACAACAAGAGCAGTTCATGAAAAAGAAAGTGCCAGTACTATTGATGCTGTTATTCCTGCTTACTATACCTGCCGCACGTCCGTCTTTTGCGGACTATGACTATCCGGCGTTTGCGGACGGTCCTGCATTCGCGGAATATTTTTGGGATGCACCGCATTACCTGGTGCGCCAGAGCCGGTTTGTCCACTATTCGGATGTGGAGATTGAACGGTTTGAAGGTAATTTCTTAATCTTTCTTGTCGTCCGGGAAAAGAAACAAGCGTCTATTCAGTTTTACACGACCGGTGATTTTAAAACATTCAGAGGGCCCTTTTCGGTAGTGGAGCGGGTCAGGGTAGAGGAGGGCTTTTTCCCGCAGTACTCGGTGCTGGCAGAAAAGAAAGCCCTCCTGGTGGCATGGAATACACTGCAGGGAAGCATCGACCTGAAAAGGAGTACGGACGGCGGTAAAAGCTGGAGTAAATCCGCCACGGTAATCGATCCAAAAACCTTCAGTTTCAGACCCAGCCTCTTTGCTGTTGATGATACACTCTGCCTGTTCTACCATACGGCGGGCGAGGGCAGTCGCATTGATTTTTTTTACTCTCTTTCAACGGATAACGGAATTACATGGGAGGGACCGTTCCAGCCTATATCGGGCTTTGCCGGTTCTTTTTTCCCCGTTTTACTGAAGTTCGACCATCGCTACCGACTCTTCTGGCAGTCACGCTCGCTTGAAACCGAACGGTCACCGGTATTCGATATTTATCTTTCGAATGCCGCAGATCTTCACGGCCCCTGGTCGAATCCCATCAACCTGACAGACAACCCTCTTGCAGAGGATGAAAAACCACATGTGCTGATCGGGGAAGATGGCTTTACACTCATATGGGAGAGTGACGCAGGAGGAATATGGAGTGTGTACTGCAGAGAGTTTGATAAATCCGGGAAACCCGTATCAGACGCGGTGAAAATCAATAAATCTCTCGCAAATGCGCGCGGAGTGAAGCTGCTTTCGGCTGAAAGTTCCCTGTACATGTTCTACATCGATGGTAGAGACGGAAGAAACAGATTATACTATGCAAAGAGGCGTGCCGGCGCTTTTAAGGAATACGGCCCGATCGACGGCGGAGAAGATGTCATTGAACAAATCCCGGTAACCGCGGATGATTTCCTCTATGCATTCTGGCAGGATGATCAGGGAGTCGCGTACAACGGGCCGGACTCATCAGTGCTTCCTGTGCGCATTGAATCTCCGGCACGTTCATATATCGGACAAGCCGGGCTTCCCATTGTGTGGAAGCCGCCGGCCGACCCTTCCGGCATTAAGGGATATGGATACCTTTTCAACAGGAACGAAAAAGACGTGCCGGAATTTATCAATCTCTCTCCGTATATAACCAGCATCCTGCTTCAGTCCCAGGAAGAGGGGAATTATTATTTTCATATAGTTGCAGAGGACGGTGCAGGCAACGTATCGGACACAGTGACTGTTCCATTTGTTGTGGATCTGACGCCTCCTCCTGCACCTGAAATTCGGCCTCTTAAACATGATAAGGACGGCTATTATTCGGACAACTCGCCTGTGCTGTTCTGGTCGGCAACGGGTGCAGATATAGCGGGATACACCTATAAACTCGCTAAAAGCATGGTGAAGCTGAACGATCCGGTTATACGAACGGATAAAAAGAAACTGCGTTTCGGGCAGCTGGAGGGAGGGACCTGGTATTTCAATATCGCAGCTGTTGACAGGGCCGGAAACATGAGCAGGACCGCCCACGTGACTTTCCGGCTGAAACCGCTTGCAAAGGAAGTAGAGAGGTTAAAAGAGCCGGTAATTCAACCGCCGTGGGCGGTGACGCAGTACAGAACTATCGTACAGCCGGTCTTGAATATTATGCTGTATATCGTGTTATGCGGTCTCGGATTTGTCGTGTTCTATATAACGGCTGAAATACTGCGGCGGTATTTTCCATTCAGAGAGGTAGCAGCAATGAAAAAAAATGAAGCTGGTCTATCAATTAGAAGCAAGAGGCTCGGCCTCAGGTTCAAGTTCAGCATTCTTATCGGTGTGCTCGTTTTGCTTTTAACCGTTGGTATAAGTCTTGTTATGAGCATCGTCAATATCGAACAGGAACGGCGTGCTCTTTCAAATCAGATGATGGATAAAGCTTCGCTCTCTGTTGAAAATATGACCAATGTCGCACGTGAGGGTATTCTCAATAACGATCACCTGCTTCTCCTGTCCGTTATTTCCAAAACGATGGAGAACCGGGATATCAAATACAGTATAATATTCGACACCTCCCGCAAGGTAATTGCTCATTCCGATATCAATGAGCAGGGAAAAATACTCACCGATTCATTTTCTTTGGCTGCATCGCAGGCGAAAGAAAGGCTCGTTTCGCCCGATTTTTCACCGGATAGCCTTGCCACGATTTATGACATAGCATCTCCCGTGTTTTTCGCTGGCAAGAGGATCGGCACGGTGAGGCTCGGATACTCAACACAGAGCATATTCGAAACAATCGATGCAGCGCGCAGGAAGAATTTGATAAATACCATACTCATTACCGCAGCAACAATCCTCATCGGTATTGCGGGTGCAATAGTCATGGCCTCCATCACAATTAAACCTATCAAGATTCTCGCAAAGGGCGCCAATATTGTGGGCGGAGGAGATCTCCACCATGAGATAAAACTGAAGGCCAGGGATGAGATCGGACTGCTTGCGGATGAATTCAACCGTATGACGGCGCGCCTTCTCGTGTACCAGAAGGAAATGGAGGAAAAGGCAAAGATCGATGAGCAGCTCGACATTGCGAGGAGAATTCAGCAGGACTTGATCCCGCAGACGGGGATCGATACGGATGCGCTCTGCATAGAGGGGTATTACAAAGCTGCGGCTGGTGTGGGCGGTGACTATTATGATTTCATCGAGATGGGGAGCGGGCAGTACGGACTTATCATGAGCGATGTTGCGGGCAAAGGTGTACCGGCATCCCTGATGATGATCATGATCAGGACCGTTTTCAAATCTCTTATAAAATCAGGTATCAGTAATCCTGCACGGATGGTTACGTTGATGAACAGCACACTCGCGTCGGATATTTCAAGTGACCGGTTTGCAACCCTGCTGTTTGGTGTCGTGAATACTGCCGGTATGATTTTCAGATACACCAATGCCGGATACGGCCCTCTTATGGTATACAAGGCCCAAAAAAGCGGATGTTTTCTCGTCAGCCCGACCTGTAATTCAGTGCCTATCGGTGTAATGCCGGATATTAGGTACAGTGAGGAAAATCAGATAAAGCTCGAGCGCGGTGATGCGCTGGTTCTGTTTACAGACGGTATCCACGAGGCAAGAAACTCGAGCGGGCGGGAATACGGGATGAAACGGATGGCCGATATTATGCCGGGATTTGCTGAAAATCACGCAAAGGAGATAGCGAATCGCATCATCGAGGATGTTTCCGGATTTGTGGGTGATACCGAACAGTACGATGATATAACCCTTCTTGTTATGAAATTGAAGTAATTTCAGGAGAAAATAGAGTTGTAATTCACGTGCAATTACATATATACTTGAGGGTGGGTATCGAAAACGAGGGGACGCAGTAATTATGGAAGAAATTACGATCAAGGATTCTCTAAAAATAACACCGATGCAGGTCGGGGGAGACGGTAATTCTGTACAGCTTATACTCATCGGGTATCTTGATACCTATAATTCGCCTGAGTTTCAGAGCCACATAAACGGGCTCATCAATTCGGGCATTCAAACCATTATTTTCAACTGCAACGGTCTCAACTACATCAGCAGCACCGGAATCGGCGCCTTTACCTCTTTTCTCAAACTGCTGAAGCAGAAGAAGGGTGACATGGTGCTGTACGGCCTGCAGAAGAAGGTGATGGAGGTTTTTCAGCTTCTCGGATTTACTAAATTTTTCAAGATAGCGGCTGATCTCGATGATGCGCTCAGGATGCTTCAGGAGGGGGAATCGAACGAACAGCCGCAGGAACTGCAGGGTGTTCAGGAGGGAACCTTTCCGCTCATTTTTGAGTGTCCCCACTGCGGCAAGAAGCTCAAAACATCGAAACCGGGAAAGTTCAGGTGTTCCGGGTGCAAGGGAGTCGTTACGGTAAATGAACAGGGTGATATCAGTGAATAGTAACGGGGAGAATCTATGACCGGTGAGAAAATACAACTGGAGTCGGATCTCGTAAATCTTGCAAAAGCGAGGGAGTTCATATCGCGAAAGGCAAGAGAAGCCGGTGCTGAGGATTCGGACATTACCAAGATAGAGATATCCTGTGACGAATGGAGTGCAAATATTATCGAACACTCCCTGGGTAGTGATACCGGGAAGAGTTTCAGTATTGAATGCAGATCTGAAAACAATAAGTTTTATGTGATATATGAGCATGAAAGCGGCATATTCAATCCGATAGAGCAGGAAGATGTCGATATCAATGACCACTTCTCGGAGTCGAAGGAGCGGGGTCTTGGCATCTATATTATGAAGGAAATGATGGATGAGATACACTATGAGTATGTCGATAACAGGATCAACAGGCTTACACTTGTAAAGGTGCTCGCCCCCCCGTGTCTGTAGTGTAGCACTCTCTACGGGAAGTCGACCCGTAAATCCCTTGATATTGAATAAATTTTTTATTACACTTGAGGAAAATAGAACAAACTGCATAAACCATCAAAGGACATTGTTTAATACTACAGCGAAACTTTTGATTAAAAAGGCATTTTTAGTGCCTTTTAATCATGTTTGTAGGCTTATTTATGCCTTTATTATTATGAGATTGCAGTAAATTGGTAAAGTTTCGCTGTAGTATTAATAATCTCTGCTGTTTCGAGACACTGGTTACGGCTGCAATATCTATTAATCAGGTGAAAGAGGTGTGAGAATGGAAAGAAAAATGGTGCCAATGGACGGAAATACGGCAGCGGCGTATGTTGCCCATGCCACGAATGAGGTAATCGCAATTTATCCTATTACTCCATCGTCTCCAATGGGCGAGTTCGCAGATACGTGGAGTGCTCATGGAAGAAAGAATATCTGGGGCACGGTGCCATCGGTTACAGAGATGCAGTCAGAAGGCGGCGCCTCTGGAGCTGTGCATGGTGCGCTTACCACAGGCGCGCTGACAACAACCTTTACTGCATCGCAGGGCCTGCTCCTTATGATTCCAAATATGTATAAAATCGCTGGAGAGCTTACCTCCACGGTATTTCATGTCTGCGCTCGTTCACTCGCCTGCCAGGCGCTTTCCATATTCGGAGATCATTCCGATGTTATGGTGGTTCGGGGCGCGGGATTCGGATTGATGCCGTCCGGATCGATACAGGAGGTGATGGATTTCGCACTTATTGCGCAGGCTGCGACATTGAAATCGAGGGTCCCGATGGTTCATTTTTTTGACGGTTTTCGTACGTCGCATGAAATACAGAAGATCGAGCAGCTCGAATATGATGATATCAGGGCGATGATCGACAACGAGTATGTAATTGCGCACAGAATGCGCGGACTCACGCCGGAAAGACCGGTAATACGCGGCACTTCCCAGAATCCCGATGTGTTTTTTGCCGCCCGTGAAACCGTTAACGCCTTTTATCAAAAAACCCCGGGTATCGTTCAGGAGTATATGGACCGGTTTGCAGGAATAACGGGAAGAAAGTACCATCTTTTCGATTATATCGGCGCTCAGGATGCCGAGCGGGTTGTAGTGCTCATGGGATCCGGCGCTGAAACAATGGATGAGGTCATTCGGCATCTCATGGGAAAGGGTGAAAAAGTCGGTGTCGTAAAGGTGCGGCTTTTCAGGCCGTTCAGCGTGCAGCATTTCGTTTCTGCGCTGCCCCCGACCGTCAGGGCAATAGCAGTTCTGGACAGGACAAAGGAACCGGGCTCTATAGGCGAACCGCTCTATGAGGATGTAATAACCGCAGTCGGGGAGGTAATGAGCGACAGGAAGGCTCCCTTCAAAGAGTATCCGGTTATCGTGGGCGGGAGGTACGGCCTCGGGTCCGCGGAATTCAACGCCGGCATAGCAAAGTCGGTACTTGATAATTTAAAGGAAAAGAAACCGAAAAACCACTTTACGGCCGGTATATATGACGACAAGAATTTTACCAGTCTGCCCTTTGAAACGGAGTTCTCATCAGAACCGGATGGAGTGCACAGGGCCCTGTTTTACGGACTCGGGTCTGACGGCACGGTCGGGGCGAATAAAAACTCCATAAAAATCATAGCAGAAGCAACAGACAACTACTCCCAGGGTTATTTTGTCTATGATTCGAAGAAAGCGGGAGCGGTTACGGTGAGCCATCTGCGGTTCGGAAAAGACAGGATACAGAGCACATATCTCATATCCAGGGCGAACTTTCTTGCCTGCCATAAGTTTTCATTTCTCGAAAAGTACGATATGCTCTCCAAACTGGAGGATGGCGGCGTTTTTCTGCTCAATTCACCGTTTTCCGGAGAAGAGGTGTGGGACAACATGCCTGCGGAGGTACAGGAGCAGATTATACAGAAGAAGGTGAAGTTTTACGTGATAAATGCGATGCGTATAGCACATGAGCTCGGCCTCGGGGCGCGCATCAACACGATTATGCAGACTGCATTCTTCGTTATTTCCGGTGTGCTTCCGAAGGACGAGGCAGTCAAGCTCATCAAGGACGCAATTGTCAAGACCTACGGAAAGAAGGGGAAAAATGTCGTCGAAATGAACATAAGCGCTGTGGATGCCGCGCTCAAGAGTATCGAGGAGGTACAGTACCCGAACAAAATAACGAGCACCCTGCATATGAAGCCGTCAGTGCCCGATGAAGCACCCGAATTTGTGAAGAACGTAACCGGAGAGATTATCGCAGGACGAGGAGAAACGCTTCCCGTATCTGTGCTTCCCGAGGACGGAACCTATCCAACCGGCACGACAAAGTTCGAGAAGCGCAACGTCGCAGACGACATCCCGGTATGGAATCCCGATCTCTGTATTCAGTGTGGCCAGTGCTCGCTCGTCTGCCCCCATGCGGCAATTAGAATCAAGTTTTATGATCCGGTTGTGCTGAAAAAGGCGCCTGAGACTTTCAAATCGGTTGATGCCCGAGCAAAGAAGTTCAGCGGGATGAAGTATACCGTGCAGATAGCTCCCGAAGACTGCACCGGGTGCGGGCAGTGCGCCAATACATGTCCCGGCGTGAAGAAGGTGGACGGGAAGAAGACTGAAGAGAAGGCGCTTATGATGCAGCCTCAGATTCCGCTGCGGGAAAAGGAGGCGAAGAACTGGGACTTTTTCATCAACGATATTCCGGATACCGATCCTTCGATTATGTCAAGAACCACCATTCTGGGCTCGCAACTTCTTCCGACCATGTTCGAATTTTCCGGCGCCTGCGCTGGATGCGGTGAGACACCTATCGTGAAACTGGTTACCCAGCTCTTCGGGGATAGGGCGATCATCGGCAATGCAACGGGTTGTTCTTCGATTTACGGTGGGAATTTGCCCACCACCCCATACACAAAGAGGAAAGACGGTAGGGGACCGGCGTGGTCGAACTCTCTGTTCGAAGACTGCGCGGAGTTCGCTCTTGGTATGCGGCTTACCTCCGACAAGCTGATGGCCCATGCCCGTGAGCTCATCGATACGGTAATCGAGAAAAAGATCGGCGGTATCGATGCGTCGCTCCTTGCGGGGATCAGGGATTCGGAGCAGCAGACACCCGAGGAGATAGAGGCGCAGCGAACGCGTGTGGAGAAGCTGAAGAAGGCGATCGCGGGTAAAAAAGAAGATGAGTTGAAGCTTCTCTACAGCCTTACGGATTATCTCATCAGGCGTTCGATCTGGGCATTCGGCGGCGACGGATGGGCCTACGACATCGGCTACGGCGGCCTCGATCATGTGCTTGCATCTGGAAAGGATGTAAATGTTCTCGTGCTCGATACAGAGGTCTATTCCAATACCGGCGGGCAGATGTCGAAATCAACCCCGCTTGGAGCAATCGCCCGGTTTGCCGAAGCCGGGAAACCGCTCGGAAAGAAGGACCTCGGCCTTATGGCCATGACCTACGGAAATGTGTATGTGGCCCGTATCGCGCTCGGGGCAAATATGAATCAGGCGGTACGGGCGATAAATGAGGCGGATTCCCATAAGGGGCCCTCGATAATCATCGCATATACGCATTGTATAGCGCATGGCATCAACATGTCAAACGGCCTTGCCGAGCATAGAAAGGCCGTTGATTCCGGTGCATGGGTGCTCTGCCGGTACAATCCTGCACTTTCAGCGGAGGGAAAAAACCCGCTCACTCTCGACTCCAAAGAGCCGACTCTCGATATCGAGGAGTATATGTACGGGGAGCTCCGCTTCCGCGCGTTGAAGCAAACGAATCCAGAAAAGGCCCTCCAGTATCTCGAAGCGGCGCGCGGGAGCGCGAAAAAGAGGTGGAACCTGTACAGACAGCTTGCTGAAATAGAGACGATTTAACGTTTATGGCATCTATGTGAGCAACGGGAGAAAGTAAAACGATGTTATGCAAGGGAATTGCCTGAAATATCGGAAGATAATAATTATAGTACAATATCTTCGGCTCTTTTTTCAGCACTGAGGCCGAATTTCCAACTTTTCGATTCTTACTGCAGTGAACTTACCCGTACATTTGTAATGATGCTTTTTTGACGAGTTGTGTCACCACTAAAAGAAATTGACAATTTTTCAACGCTAGCGTAGAGTTAACTAGTAAACTCGCGTGTCAGGGAGGGGGAATTGAACTACTGGCCCGTTATCACCGTTGCAGTATCCCTCATACTCATCCTCTTTTTCCGCAGGCTTGATAAAAGAAGAATCAATTTCAACAAGTTCAAACGGTACGCTGAAAAACTATCCGCCGATTTCAACGATTTTCTTATTAAAAAGAGGGATGATCTAGGCGATGCACTCGTTCGCCTCGATGAAGTAATTCGCAAGGCTGAGGGCACTCTTGTCAGTGTTGAGAAGGCAGAGGATGATCTCATCCGAGAACGAACCGATATCCAGAGAATCAAGCTCGAGCTGGATGGCCTTCGGCGCGAGTACGATCGGTTCAGGGCTTTGAAGGATGAACTGACCGGCGAAGTCGAGAGTTTATCCGAGCGGCTTCCATCGATTAAAAAAGTTACAAAAAGACTGCAGAAAATCGGAATAGATATTGTTGAAAATGAGAAAACGCTTAAAAATTTTTCGGTCCTTGCGCATAGCCTGGAAAAACGTGTCCAGGAACGCACCGAACAGGTGCTCTCCGATGCAGCGGGTCTCGTTCTGGAGGAGGCTAAGGGCACCATTGGGCCTCTGACGGATGAATACAGACAGAACCTCGAAATGCTTAAAGAAAAAGGGATGGATGAAATATCCCGTTTCAAATCGCAATCCGATATAGTTGTGCAGAAGGCCCTGGAAGATGTAGAAGCGATCGCAGCGCAGATGGGCGGCGTGCGTGAAAATATAGCGAGAGTTGAAAAGGATGATCTCGCCGCTGCAGAGAGAAGGATTGAAGACCTCGGCGCATCTGTCGAAGCTGTTCGCGAAAAGATGGAAACCCTTCAAGAGGAGACCACTGTTTCCTACCTGCAGCGTGCCGAGGATGAGTACGGGAAGTTTGTGCTTCAGCTCGAAGAGTACAGCAATTCTTTTAAAGACAATATTTTTAAACGAATCGAGGACAATGCCAAGGACCTCTCTTCATATATTTCACGCCTCGAGGGGAGGGTTCAGAGTCTTTTACAGGATGTCAAAAATCAAACCGACAAGTATGCCGAGGGCCTGGGTCTCAAGGCAAAGGGATATGAGAGTGAGCTCGATGTTTTGAAAAACAGGATGCTGACCGAGATCAATGAGGAGGCGAACAAGAACATGCTCCTCATTAAGCCGATTGCAACAGAGATGAATGAAAAACTGATTGCGTACAAGAATGAATTCTCCGCCCTCAGCAGTGAGCTCAGTAAGGCCCTCGATGATCAGGAACGTAAAACGGAAGAAGAGATACGGGAGTTTCACCGCAGTATAGACGCGCAGAAGGAAACAATCATTCAGGATATGAACAGTACAATAGACGAAGCGCTGGGCGAGATACGCAGCCTGGAAGAGAATATCGAACAGCAAGTGAGGGAGGCCGCAGATTCAGTAAGTGGTGATTTTGTCGGGCAGTTGAAGGAGTATGAGAGAGCCGTGATGGATCTTGAAGGCAGGATCGGAGATCTCAAGAATATTGCACGTGCCGGACAGGCCATGATAGAGGAAAGAATCGAAACTGTATTTCAGAACTATAGGCCTGAAATCGAGACCAAGATACGAAGACTACAGGAAGAAGCAGAGGATGTTATTGAGAGTGAGAAGAAAAAAATAATTCAGCGTATCACGACGATTATCGGTGAAACGGATGCCCAGCTCGAAAAGAGGGAGAATCAGGTTACTTCGTTTATTGATCAAATCGGCCAGAGGATATCGGAATCCAGGGATGAGCTGAAACAACGTGAGGAAGAGGTGACCGGGCTGGTGAGCGGCTTTAAGATAGAGGCGAGGGAGGAACTCGTTAGGGAGCTGGAATCACTGAAGGCTCTCTTTCAGGATGAGAAAAAAAGAACTGTTTCTGCTTTCAGCGAGAACCTCGCTGATCTCGGTAAAAAGATTGCCGATCTCAATGAACGAGTTACGGGTATTCAGCATTCGATTGAAGAGCAGATTGAGGAGGCTGTAGGGCGTGCCACAGGGAATATCGAACAGGTGAAGACCAGTTATTTGAAGACCGAGGGAGAGATGAAGGAGCGGCTAAGGGCCCAGATCGATACCGTAAACGGTGAAATCGACGGTCTGCGTACAACGGTCGATACGATGAAAAACACAGTGCTGACTGATATTGACAGGGCGCTTACGCATTTCAAGGATGAGATTGAAAAGGAATTCGCCGGTCAGAGGGCGGTGGTGCAGGACAGGGAAAAGGAGATACAGGACTATATGAATACTATTACAATAGACGTGCGTGATCAAATCGAGAATTCACAGAAACTCGCAACTGAATCGCTGCAGGATTTCGAACAGGAAGCACAGCAGGTGCAGGCTGCCATTGAAAAGAAGCTCGGCGATATCGAACAACGGATCAGGGGTTTCGAGAGAGATTCCATTGTGTTGAAACGTGCGGTAAAGTTCAAGGAGAGGGTGGAAAGTGATATCGACCGGTTTTCGGACCTTATCGTCCAGCTTAAGGAGGATAAGAAGGATATACTGTCGCTTCAAAAGATTATCCAGAGCCTGAAGCGTGATGAGGGGGATATATCTGCAAAGGTGCGCCAGCTCAAGAGCGAGCGGAAGCTCGTACAGGAAATTGCCAAGAATGCTGAGCAAGCGATCGGTCTCATCACACTCGTTGATGAGAAAATAAAGCTCATTGAATCGGAAAGGGAGGTGCTCGAGAAAATCGAGACAGGTATGCATGAGCTCGAAAGCCGGCATAAAGGTCTCGAGGACCGCGCCGAAGCACTTAAGGTGAAGGAGAAGGATATTGAAGTTTCGATTGAAACAATTACGAAGACACGGGAGTTCATCAACAGCCTCGAACAGAGAACGGATTTTCTTAAAGATTCATTCAATGAGATCAAGGACAGGGAGGAAGATCTGAAAAAACGCCTTGCCCTTATTGAAGAAAAAACGGGCAGCCTCATGGGAAATGAGAGGAGAATCGATGAGGTGTTGACCCGTTTCAAAGAGATGGACTCTCTGGTTGTCGATATCGAGGAGAGGACGAAACAGCTTCAGAGTACGAGGGAGTGGCTCGCGCGGACAGAATCACGTCTGCAGAATTTAACCAGGGAAGCCGAGAGGCTTACCGGAGAGCTCGAGGGAACGGGTGGAGGCTCTGTTGGGGTAAAGGATAAGTCCGGGCAGGACAGACCCTCACTGCTGTCGAGGGAGGCAGAGAGCAAAGTGAAAACTGTTTTGACACTCTTTGAGCAACAGTGGACTATCCCAGAGATCTGCAAGGTCACCAAAATGTCAAGAGGAGAGGTCGAACTCATCCTCGAGCTCAATAACCGCTCACCCCGCAAGTGATAGTGCTCAAAAAAAAATTTAGCTGCTAAGCAACGGCATTCTCAACTGCAGTTATAATCCGCTCAGGTTCGAATGGTTTTACGACAAAATCCCTGACACCCGCTTTAAAGGAATCAATCAGCATTTCTTCCTGCTCGGGTGCTGCCACCATCACTATCCTTGCATCAGGGTTTCTGGTAAGTATTTTTTTGATGGTTTCTATCCAGACCCTTTCCTTGGATTTGTTTTGCTCTGTACTCACGTCGATTGTTATAAGGTCTGGTTTCATCCTTTCATACATATCTACGGCTTCGGACGGGCTTGTTGCTTCACCCGCGATTACATACCCCTGCGGTACCAGCATGTTTTTTACGATTGTCCGTAGAAACGATGCATTCTCCACGATTAGTATGCGTGTTCCCATAAAGGCTTTCCCCTCCTGAAGTGAATTATATGTATGCGTACGTTATTCTGTGCGCTACTCATAGTTTAAGAATATTTTGCAACATATATGCCAGTATTGGAAAACAGTTGATCTTCCGAAAAAAAGTACAAGGTTGAAGGGTGGTTGTAATTCCTTATATATAAAAAATAAAAATGTAAATGTTGCACCTTTATTCAGCGGTATCAATTGACAGAGATGTAAGATATGAGTGGGTGTCACTGCACGGCAACACTGTCAGTATTGTTTGACAGTAAACAGGTCGATGTCGAAGGGAATTTTCTGCTTTGGGTATACGGGGTCTACCGTCTGCTGCCTTGTAAAAATACATGTAGCATATAAGGAAAAATCAGGAATTCTGAAAATTTACAAAATAGGGAGCAGTTGCCTTGTGCCTGGGGTTTACATTTTACACATACCCGCTTTTCACCCGTTCAACGTATTCACCTGCATTGTATGCAGCAAGTGCACCGTCGCCGACACAGGTCGCGATCTGCCGAAGGCAGGTGTCCCTGCAGTCGCCGGCAGCATATATCCCTGCTTGAGAGGTCTTTACGCAGTCGTCTGTAATTATCAGTCCGTTCGAGGTTTTATTCACATCGATAAACTTTGTATTGGGGATGTGGCCGATATATACGAACACTCCATCGAACTTCATCTCCCTGATTTCATCTGTATGCACATTTTTAATGGTGATGCCTTCGAAGGTCTCATTGCCGACTACCCGGTCCACAACATGATCCCAGACGAATTCTATTTTTGGATTAGCAAACGCCTGGTTCTGGAGTATCTTTTCGGCCCTGAGCTTGTCGCGCCGATGAATAATGGTTGCCTTCTTTACGATTTGCGTAAGATAAATCGATTCCTTGATTGCAGCATCACCTCCGCCGATTACAGCGACATCTTTATTTTTAAAGAAGGGACCATCACAAACAGCGCAGTAGGAAACTCCGCGGCCGATAAACTTCTCCTCGCCCTGTACGCCGAGCTTTCGAGGATTCGATCCGGTTGCAACGATAACCGCATGTGTTGTATATTCGTTATCATCTGTAACCACTACATGCGAACCGTCGCCGAGTTTAACCTCATGCACTTCCTCGTACGCTACTTCCACACCGAATTTTTTTATATGCTGCTCAAACTTGTCCATCAGGTCAGGTCCGCTGATAAATGAAAATCCGGGGTAGTTCTCAACCGCTTCGGTGAGTGTAATCTGCCCGCCTATTCCCATTTTTTCAAGCACAATGGTTTTCATTCCGGCACGTACGGCATACAGTGCAGCGGTCATTCCGGCGGCACCGGCGCCTATTACGATGATGTCGTACATAATCCGCTCCTTGCACGATTAAAGAATTCAGGGCGGCTTACATGAGCACCAGTGCTGTCGCATTGGTCCAGCGTGCCTTGTAACCGATGCCCTTTTTGTAATCACTGTGCAGTCTCTGAAGATCTTTTATGTTCTCTATTCTGTACCATTCGGGAAGGATATGGCAGTGATCGCAGGAATCCATAATAAGAGCGACGGACCTCTCACGGGCGTCGTTGTCTTCGAAGTCTATTATGTCCATTTTTCCTGAATTAATAAGATTCCTGTGCTCGGACAGGGTCATTCCAACGAGATAAAATGTTCCGTTTATAAGCGGTCCGACAACAGCAGATGCGCCGTTTCTGAGGTTTTTCAGAGCGTTCTCAAGGTACACAGGTGGAATATTCGGCACTCCGTGGCTGATAATCACGACGGCTTTATACCCCATTGTAAAACTATTCTGGAAAATGCTTTTTGTTCCTCCTGTTTGCGCACGCCTGAACAGTTTGAAACCTGCAGTCTGATAGGGCTTATAGGGATCCTGCTCCGCGGCATCTTCGAGTGCGATTCCGACGTCGACTGTTTTCCGTGCTCCCGTTATTTTAGTCATGAGCAGGAGGGTGTCCCTGTTTACATTCTGACAAAAAGAACAGATGTCTTCCTCGCCGATTCTGTTCGAAACCAAACTGGAAGAGTAAACCCCGGTATGTTCTTTTAAAAGACCGATCACTATTTCTTTATTCATCGTGTACACCTGGTAAATTCATTCTTTACCGGCTGTAAAACCGGACGTAATTTACAATAGATATATCAGACTTATGAATAAAATCAAGTAAAATCTTTAATAAATTTCGATATACTATGGCGAAAATAAAAAAAGAGTATGCGAGAATTATCGCCGTTGGAGATCTTCACGGTTGTTATTCTCCGTTTGCAGAACTCATGCGAACAATGTCCCTCACGAGTGGTGATCTGGTTGTTTTTATCGGCGATTACATTGACAGGGGCCCTGAATCAAAGAAGATTGTTGATGAGCTCATACGTATTCGTCGGAGCACTGCCGATATCCTCTGTCTCAGGGGAAATCATGAGGATATGCTGTTGGGATCGGCTGGGTACCAGGCCGTAGTGAAGGACATGGATACATGGCTCTACAACGGGGGGACGAGCACACTGCAGAGCTATGGGGCGGATATGGCAGGTATATACAGAATTCTTTATATGCATGATAAAGAGGAGCAGGCTGCTGCTGTTCGAAACATTATTCCGAAAAGCCACCTCGAGTTCTACCTGAGTCTGG
Source organism: uncultured Spirochaetota bacterium (assembly GCA_964525675.1). GTDB lineage: Bacteria > Spirochaetota > B62-G9 > B62-G9 > DRHN01 > CAYSRJ01. The sequence goes on along the minus strand of CAZGJW010000034.1, from coordinate 5,432 downwards.
AACTCTATATAGAAATAGAGCACTATTTTTTCTGTCATGCCGGAGTGAACCCTCTTTCCTCGATCGAAGAGGGGAAAAAAAACCCGGTGGATCTCCTGTGGATGAGGTCGCATCTCAATGCTACCCGCTTTGTCTGGGAAAAGACGGTTATATGCGGTCATACACCGCTGCAAAAGCCCCTCATTACCGAAAAGCTCATCTGCATAGATACGGGACTGTACTACTACGGCACTCTTACTGCAATTGATGTTATCAGCAGGCGGCTTTTTCAGGTGTTCAGCCGTTAAAGTGTGCGAAAAAAAGTTGATTTTGTGCGGTAGAACATGCTTCCGACGTTGATTCTCAACGCGTATCGAAGACTTAAAAGAGCATCGAAGCATTCTTACAGCTGTACGGTTTTTTGGTTTTTGGAGTTTTACGGGACAATTCTTCCCCTGTCCCTTGGAAATATAGAGGACTCACGAATATTCGCAAGGCCGAGAATTTGGGCAGTGATTCGTTCGAGCCCTATGGCGAGTCCGCCGTGTGGCGGCACTCCGTAGGCGAATGTATCCGTATAGTACTCGAACTGGCTTGCATCGAGCCCGCGCCGGTTGAAGGCGTCGAGAAGCATTTTATGCCCATGTATTCTCTGTCCTCCGGTGGTTATCTCGAGACCTCTGAAGAGGAGGTCGAAGCTTCTCGTAAAATCGGGATTGTCATCCATGGGCATTGTATATACGGGGCGTTTTGAACACGGGTATTCGGTAAGAAAAAGCAGATCGCTGCCGTGTACTTCTTGCGCCCAGTCACATATGAGTTTTTCGCCCTCGGGATCGAGGTCAAACCCTTTCGTTTTTTTTCCGTACTCATTTTCAAGGATCGAGCATGCTTCTCGCACCGGTATCCGCGGTATCTTTTCTGGAACCGGGAGTGTTTGACCGTACATTTGCAGTAAATGGCTGAGCTCACCGTCGATTCTCGAAAACAGTACCTTTATGAAACGTTCCTCCATATCCATTACATCATGCTCGTTTTCAATAAAACCCATTTCATAATCGAGGCTTACATACTCGTTGAGATGCCTCGATGTATTGTGTTCCTCCGCCCTGTATACATGACCAATTTCAAACACCCTCTCATACCCTGCGCCGACGAGCATCTGTTTGTAAAACTGGGGGGACTGCGCGAGATAGGCGAGTTTATCGAAGTAATCCACAGTAAAGAGCTGTGTACCTCCCTCTGTGCCTGTGGCAATTATCTTCGGTGTTGTAACCTCCGTAAAGCCCTCGTCCCTCATGAAAGATCTGAAACAATCGATAATATCCGCCTGAAGTCTGAATATACCGTTCCGTTTTGGATTTCTGAGTGACAGCACCCTGTTGTTGAGGAGAGTTTCCATTTCGAGCTTCTGGTGATCGGCCTTATCGTTTACCAGAATGGGGAGGGGCTTTTCCGGAGCTGAAACCACTTCGAGGGAGGCGAGCCGAACCTCTATTCCCCCTGCTGCCCGGTTGTCCTCTACGACCGTACCCTGTGCGTACACTACGGTTTCATTGTGGAGGGCAAAGGGCTTTACCGTTTCAGATTCCGCGGCAATCTGAACTATTCCGGTCCTGTCTCTGAGGAGGAGAAAAACGATTTTTCCCTGTTTTCTGATGCTGTGGATCCATCCTCCGAGCACCACCTCCTGTCCCACATGCCCGAGAAGGTCTTTTACAAGGACTCGCGTGCGCATAAAGACCACCGATATTGGGTTTCAGGCAATGTAAACGCTTACCAGTCTGTTGTCAAGAAATTTAAGGAAATGCCGAAATTAGAAGTATGATAGAAGATTTAAAAAAATACGATATTGTGCTGATTCTCGGGAATTACGGCGCTGGAAAATCGTTTCTTGCCCGCGAGTATTTCGGGGATAGAAAACGAGTGAACAGGCATGAGATACGGCATCACTTGAAAGAGATGACCGAGCATGGAAAAAAATGGACCGCAGATGACTGGGATGAGGAATTAGAGGGTTTCATCAAACGACTGGAATACGATATTATTAAGTTTTTCCTCGAGAGAAACGAACGGATGGTGATTGACAATACGAGTGTAACAAAGCAAAGCAGAGAACGGTACATCAATTACGCCCGAAGATTTAAAAAGAGCATCGGATGTCTGTTTCTGAAAAAGGATATTTCCGTGCTCCTCTCCCAGAACAAAATGAGAGAGTATGCAGTTCCCGAACACATAATTGTCCGCTTGCATGCGAAAACCGAGCTGCCAACAATTCAGGAAGGTTTTGATAAGGTCGTTGTGGTTCGATAGCTGAGTCAAAACCGTCTCTGTAATTGTTCAGCGTTTTTTCTTGTTGTAGATATAGGGCATCAACGAGAGTGCATTGTAGTTTACCGCCCGCGGGATCACATTTCCTAAACCTTTTCTGAATCCGTAGAGTTGCGCTGGGACAACGATAGCAATTATGGGGAGCTGCTGGGCAACAATCTTCTGGGACTCATCGTAATACCCTTTCGCTCTTTCAAAATCCCATGTGGTTCGGCCAAGAGCAAACAGCTCGTTGATTCGCGCTTCCCATTCACTGGCAGGATTCTCCCGATACGGGTCCCAGAGGTGAAGGGCACCCCCTGATTCCCATATCCAGGAGGCATCATTCGGTTCAATGCTTCCTTCCAGTCCGAGTATGACTGCATCCCAATCAAAAGTATCGAGCAGTTTGGTTACAATAAGGTCGTAATCGGCAGGCTTCAGCTGAGCTGAAATACCGGCACTACCGAGACTTTCTGTGATTATCCCGCCCATCTTGACTCTGAACGGATTGTCCTCATTGGTGAGTATGGTGAAGCTGAACGGTTTGCCGGATGGGAGGTCGAGATAGCCGTCTCCATCAGTATCTTTGAGCGGCGTTTGCGACAGCAGTTCCCGCGCTTTTTCGATGCTGTATTCATCGGCAGGCAGGTGGGTATAGAAGGGCGAAACACTCCTGCTTGGTGATGCGTCTATGTAGGCGCAGCCGTCATATACCTCATCGACTATTCTTTTGCGGTCTATGAGATAGGATACTGCTTCCCTGAATTCCCTGTTTCTGAATATTTGGAGTTTTTCCGGGTTAACAATCTCCTCTTTCTGATTGAAAGACAGAAAGTGGTCGCTCTCCAGTGTTTCACCGCCTGTATATAAAAGGTAGTTTCCCTCTTCCCTGTTCTGAAGCAGCGCCTCGAAATCACCGCTTGCAATATCCGTATCCTTCACATCGTAAAAATCAAGTTCTCCTATCTGAAACTTGAGCATCTTCGTTTCAGTATCTATATTTAGCAGCTCAACGATCTCGTCCAGATAGGGTATTCCCTCTAAATAGAGCGAACCTTCCCGCTGTGCATAATACGGGTTTCTTTCAAGGGTAAAAGTTTCTTCCTGCTGTACTTTTTGAATCCGGTAAGGCCCGGTTCCGACTATTCCCAGGATTCCATTTTTAGGGATTCCCCACTCCCTGTTGAAGGCGCTGATTCCGTTTTTTTCAATATAGGGTTTTAGTATGTGTTTCGGAAGAATCGGTATTTCGGTAAGGGTATGGAGAAAAGGACGATACGGTACCGGCAGATGAAATTGCACAGTGTGATCGTTCGTCTTTTCAACCGTGACAAGGCTGTCCCTTATTGTGAGGGCGTCCTTCTTTTTTGCGTCGACATCGGGGTTCAAGTAAATTTCCTCGAAGGTGAACAGTACGTCATCCGCAGTGCATGGTGTGCCGTCTGAGAATTTTACGTCGTTGAGCGGTATCACAATCGTGCGTCCGTTATCCTCAATTGAGTACCCTCGGCCGATACACCCCTGAATCTGTCCTGTAACAGGATGAATACTTAAAAGACTTTCAAAAACGAGATTAAGTACTGCCTGGACAGCTCGTGATCTTGTTATAACGGGGTTGAATGTGTCGAATTCCTGTATATCCGCTCTTATGAAACGCCCGCCTCGAACGCCCGCTTGCAATTTCTCACCGGACGGATCGATCACACCCCGGAAGACCTCACGTTGCTCGGGTTTCATAGATTTTTTTGCCTGTCTTTTTTCCGCGCACCCGTATGTGAGGAGTAGAAGAGGAATGATAAACACCGGTATAAACTTTTTCATGAGGATTCCTATCATGGGTTTATATATTGGAATTATTGTACGTGGCATGCGCCGTTTTTAACGATTGAAAGTTGCTTGCAAATAAAGTACTGTTAAACCAGCAAAAACCTATTAAATTTGTCCGTACCTGTCAAGGTTATATGAAATACGGTTTTTTAACCCGGTTCCGGTGTATGATTTTTATTTTGTTTTTGATCTTAAAAATGGGTTATACTAATATCTTATGAAGAAAAAAAATGTAGCGCTATCAGTATGGTGTATTCTTTTTTTATTTATTAGCACGGTGTCTCTTTATTCTGCAGAGGTTTCCCAGAGGCAGGACATCGCAATTTTCGGACTGACCTCATCGGTGAGTAGTGTGCCTCCCCGTGTCCTCGAGTACACCTACTCCTCAATCAACCATGTCTTTGTTAAACTTAAAAGATTCAACGTGCTCGGGTATGGGGACTACAGGCTCGAATCTGAAAAAATAGGTGATTTTATTGAGCGCATAAAGGATATCCAGGCGCAGAAGGCGGAGGAAGCCGGAACGTACGATGAGAAATTCGGCACCGTTGTTATCAAGGGCGAAGATTTTGATCGGATTGTGAGCTCATTCCTCGTCGTTATTCCGAAGCTTGCAAATTATAATGTAATTGAAAAGAGAGAGGTCGCTCAGAAAGGGTTTAACAGGGTCGTGTATAAAAGCTATGAGGCCGACCTGGTCATTGATATTGCATTCGTGAATGTAAAGGAGGGGAAACAGGAGGAATCGATACGGATAAACGGCTCGGGAGCGGATGCCGACCGTGAGCGTGCGGTTACCAAGGCCGTGGATAACGCGATATCGTCCCTCTCATACAACGTCAGACAGGTTGATATGTTCAAGATTAAATCCGGTGTCGTGCAAGTGAAGGGGGATGCTGTTTTCTTCGAGCTGGGAGCGAATATCGGTGTGCGGCCGGGAGATGAGTATCAGGTGATGACCAAAACGGAGGTTGCAAGCACGGGCAGATACACCCAGCTTCCGACCGGTCTGGTGCGTGTGAAGAAGGTGTATCCGGACATCACCGAGTCGAGAATCGTATACCAGGGCGAGAAAATAACCGAAGGCGATCAGCTCGTGGAGGTTGCGAAATACGGTATTCAGCTTTCGTTCTTTACGGGAGTGATGAAGGTTGACATTCCGGATATGAATTACGAAATATTTCTTGTCGGCGATGTGCCTGTGCCGCTGCTTTCGAGCTACTGGTACGTAAATCTCGATCAACCTGCGAGGAACTTTGCGCCTCTGGCCGGTTTGACCGTCGAAAAAAATCTCGGGTACCGCTTCAAGGGAG
>CAZGJW010000033.1:0-24318 GCA_964525675.1 uncultured Spirochaetota bacterium | reverse complement strand
AACATGGATATTATCACTCCCGAGGAACTGCAGATGGCCCTGGATTTCCAGGGCGATGGTGGTGATGAATAGCGAGTAAAATACACCCGATAGCTGCACCTGTACAGCTGTACTCTATACAAGTGCGGGGCTCGATTACATCTTGCAGTCTATGTGCCACCGTCATAGTTCTTTAAAACGGGGCCTGGTAGGAGCTTTCAACCTTGAGCATCTTCATAATCTTGTTCTTCACCTCAAGATAACTGATAAACGCGATAATCTCATCCGGTGTCCTGCAACGAAGCAACCATTCAAAATGCTCCATCTTTGAAAAAATCCTGGACAGAGAATCAACGATCTTGGTATATATCTCACCTAAAAACTCTGGTGCAAGAAAGGCAAACGCGATGTGTATTGGATCTTTGTCACCCGGTTTGAGGTACACACCCTTAGGAGCAAGACCGATAATGGGAACAATATCATCGACAAAATCACCGAAGCCGTGAAAGAATACGATGCTCTTTCCTATCGGTGTCTCCACAATTGTGCCGCTGTTAAGAAGCGCCTTTTTCGCCTTTGTCGGATTTAGAATCTTACCTTTGCCGACAGCAACAATTTCCTTTACCAGCTCCCGTTTTGTTTTTCCCTTCAGTCTCGGAATAATGAGATTGTTATGAAACATGAGAGAGGCGGTATAGGGAAGCGACCGCACCCGTTCCGTACTCCTATCACTGGCAACACTGTCCGGAACATCTCTCTTTTTGCGATACTCGGGGATTGTTATTATCGGAGGGCGCTCGATTCCCCATACCTTCATCTTTTCAATGGAGTAATCGTTTCTTACCCCCGTAAGAACCTGCAGGGAATCGGAAATATCCTGAAATATTTCAATACGCCCCATATCATCGGCCCGCTGCAGGAGTATTTTCAGTATCCGGTATGACATGGACCGCAGTGCCTCTATACTCTGATTCTTGTGAATACGTACATCGAGATCGCACTGTCCTATTACATTTATCCCGAAGAGTCTGAGTATATCTATAAGGTGGCCCGATTCAACCCCATACCCGTTGAAGAACGGAAGTCTCTCGAGAAGCTGCCGTCTCCCTGCATACTCCCCCGAGAGCGGCTGAGCAAGGCCGGTCAGCTCCGGAAAAAGGAGATTGAAAAAGGGACGAACGACAAGTTCTGTTACTCTCCCTCCACCGGTGTAGTGCAGCTTACCCTTGACCGAAATAGGACGTTTATAGAAAGCCTTGATGTACGAAAGGTCCTGACGGGTAAGAAGCGGCCCCACGAGCCCAAGAACAAAACGGGGATGGATGTTGGTAATGTCCGCGTCGATCCAGCAAATAATATCACCCTCAAGCACATACAGGCTCTTCCACAAGTTTTCGCCCTTCCCCCTGTAGGAACGGTACTGAGGTAATATTTCTGAAGAGAGATAAAAATCTGCGCCGGCATCCCTTGCCACACGTTCGGTATTGTCCGTTGAGCCCGAATCGACCACCGCGATTTCATCGATGAGCCTGTGCTTTTCTTTCAGCTCCTGTCTCATCAGTTCGATTTCTTTACCGATTGTTCCCTCTTCATTCAAAGTAGGAAAGCAGAGGCTGATTGATAGACCCAGCTTTTCTTTCATCCTGACAAGAATGTCCACGCCCTTGAATCTGGAATGATGGAAAGTGTTTTTTTGTATCCACTCCTGGATATAGGGCGGACGTTCGAGATCGCGCTGAAACTCCTCCTCAACCTTATCCTCGCTTCTTTTTTCGTATAGCTCGGATATATCCCTATCTATCACGCCCATAACCTATGTATATCATACAATAGTTATTTTTTCAACGAAATCCTCAGATAATGATACTGCTTAAAAGACGGTACTCTTTACAGCGGCCGTAATATCGCGTATACTTGTGTATGGAGGAGGGAAAAGAGGAGGTTTCTATGAATAACGCGAAGGTTCAGGACGAAATTAAGGAGAAACTGGTATTCCTGTATGGAGCAAAAAGGGGGGCTGAGACCTACAATCATTTAGCGGAACTGACAGCATGGTACAAAGACAGTATTCCGAGCAGAAATTTTGTGTTTTCCCAAAAAGACATTGTACTCATTACCTATGGTGACGGCTTTCTGAAAAAGGGTTCCAAACCGCTTGCAGCCCTCTATGACTTTCTTGTCCGATATGTGGAAAACAGCGTATCAATCGTGCACATTCTGCCGTTTTTTCCATATTCTTCGGATGATGGATTCTCAGTTATTGACTACAAACAGGTGAACCCGGCAGTCGGATCCTGGGAGGATATAAAGAGACTCCATAAAAGCTACAATCTCATGTTCGACGCTGTAATCAACCACATCTCTGCGAAGAGTAAAGAGTTCAGGGGATTCCTGAATGGGAATAATAAATATAAAAACTTCTTCATTACGGTCGAGCCGGATTACGACACCACACGGGTTTTTAGACCACGCGCATTGCCGCTCCTAACGGCATTCAGCACACCCTGGGGAAAGCTCAACCTGTGGACAACATTCAGCACCGATCAGATAGACCTTAACTATGAAAATCCCGATGTTCTGCTCTATATCATCGACATACTGCTCTTTTACGTCACGCAGGGCGCCTCACTCATCAGGCTCGATGCCATCGCTTTTCTCTGGAAAGAAAGCGGAACCGAATGCCTCCATCTTCCGCAAACACATACGGTGATAAAACTCTTTCGCCAAATATTCGATTACATCGCACCTCATGTAAAGATAATTACCGAAACAAACGTACCACATAAAGACAATATATCCTACTTCGGGAATGGGGATGACGAAGCCCACATGGTGTACAATTTTGCGCTCCCTCCTCTTGCCGTTCACGCTGTCGTCACGGGTAATGCCTCCTATCTGACTGACTGGGCCGCATCCCTCTCTCTCCCCGGCGAACAAAGCTGGTTTTACAACTTCACCGCTTCTCATGACGGCATCGGGCTGCTGCCGGCGCGTGGAATCCTGCCCGAACATGAAATTGAAACATTGATACGAACCACCGAAAATCATCGCGGGAAACTCGGCCTTAAAAACAATCCTGATGGCAGTACGAGCGTATACGAGCTCAATATATCGCTCTTCGATCTCCTTTCGGATCCCGCCTCAGGGGAGCACGTCTCGCTGCAAGTCTCAAGACTTATTGCCTCGCAGGCAATTGCGCTTTCGCTGCAGGGAATACCTGCAATTTACTACCACACACTTGTCGGTTCGCAAAACTTTTACAAAGGTGTCGAGAAAACAGGGGCAAACCGCTCTATCAACAGGGAAAAACTATCGATTGAGCGGTTGGAGGAAGAGCTATCCAGACCCGATTCTTTGCGGGCACAGGTGTTCGGTCGTCTTAAACAGCTTATCGACATACGCGGAAAGCACCTGGCATTTCACCCGGGCGGCACACAGAATATTGTGGCGCTTGACAGCGGCGTCTTTACAGTTGAAAGAATCTCTCCGGATGAGGGTGAGACGCTCCTGGCGATGGTCAACGTAACAAACACCAACCGTACAGTAAAACAGGTAAAAGAATACAGACGTGATGTAATCACAGGGCGGGAATTTTCAGGTACTATCAAAATAGGCCCATATGAGGTGCTGTGGCTTTCATGACGATACGGGCTCGCTAACAAAGAGCTTGCGGCTATTCTATCAACTCCTGTGTTTCAATCGCTTCGACAATACCCTCGAAATTCACGAGCATTGATTTGAGCCGTCTTTTCAGGATTCCGTATGAGAAAAAACGGGCCGCGAGCATAAAATTCTTTTCAGCCCGTTCTGAAAATAAATCCGGATTTTGTATCAATGCATTCACTTTTTCAATGACGTCATCGGTAACATACCCTTCCATTTCAATACCATCAAAACCGAGCGGCTTTATGTCCTGGATATATGCCGAATACCTGTTCACCACAATCGGTTTTTTAAAATACACCGCTTCGATAAATGCGTTTCCAAATCCTTCGTATGTCGAAGGGTAACTTATTATATCGGCATGGGGATACACGTCCCATAGAGTGTAAATTTTATCGCCTTTTTCATTCCTGCCCCGTTTATCGCCGAAGATATCAGGTTTGATGATAAGACTTACGCCAAGATATTCAGCATAGCTGCAAATACGCTTCACGTATGCACTCCCCTCGTCTGTTGTGGAGTGTGTGATAACGAGCTTAACCTTCGGGTTGTTCAGCCTGCTGACAAGCTCGATTGAATGTTCTATTCCCTTCCGTGCAACAACACGCGTCGGTTGAAGGATGAGAAAATCATCATCCTCCACTTCCAGCGCCTCACGCACATCTTCATTGTAATGATCGATCCCGGGCGCGGGTTTTCTGAAATCGAGCACATTGGGTATAACCAGGGGAGACAGCCCCGTCCTGTAGCTGAGCTCCCGGTCAGCCGCTGATTGTATTACAACATGCTGAATCGAAGGAAGCGATGGGGGAAACGCTGTGTTGAGTATATCCTGAACTGCATTGACGTAGAACCTCGGCCGCTCCCAGTAGAAGTCGTGATGGTGGGCTATAGTCGGTATACCTGTTTCCGCAATGAGCTCTGTAAGGGCAAGCCCGAGAGGCAAATTCATCGGAATGGCAAGGCAATTTTCTGCTATGATAAGGTCTATATCGAACCGTTCGATAAAACGGTAGAGCCCGGCTTTCAATTTTCTCCGCATGGATGATATAAGACCGGTTACCTCAGAATTTCTCCTGTATACCTTGAAACACTTGTTCTGTATATCCTTAATCACCGGATGCTCAAAAAAAGCCTCGGGCATAATCATCGTTTTCTTCGGGTCCCTGTCGGAGAGGCCTGCAAAGTAAAAATTCTTATAGCCCATCCCCTTTAAAACAGTTGCCCATTTCTCAGTTTCGAGAGAAACACCATCCATCCCCTGAAAGCGGGTGGACGCAAAGCCGATATTATTGATTCTTCCGTATCCATTGTAGCTCTTTTTTCTTCTGACTGGCATCTCGTCTCCTCACATGTGTGGTTTATCCGTCAATATTCTTTTAAATTGTAACAGAATTCTTTTCCTCACATGACAATACTATTCGCCACATACCGGGCAGCGCACTACCCGATAATATATTCGGCCAGCTGCATGAGATCGGTAATAACAATATCGGGGGCAACATCCCGGCATTTCTCATCACCGTTTCTCAGCCGGAGCGAGCGGACATCTCCGGCGAACAGCGCTGTTTGAAAACCGGCTTTCTTTGCGGGTAGAACGTCATTCAGTATATCGTTCCCCGTATAGAGCACGTGCTCCGGTGCTATACGCATATCTTTTAATTTCTCCTTCGCCATTTCATACATGTAAGCAGATGGTTTCGCGTGCCCCTCGATGTATGAGAAGAATAAAAGCTCCTTATCAAAGCCAAGCTCTTCAGCACCTGTCCCCAGCAACGCCGGGAATAGAAGAGGGGTGTAAAACTGCGCATTCGATATTATACCAGCCGGAATCCCGGACTGCCGTATCCTTGACAGGAGTTTTACAGCAGAAGGCATGGGACATACCGGGTTGAACAATGATTCGAACCATACAGCGAATATCCTCGCGTCTTCAATATCGGTATCAAGCACCTTTATCCATACCGCTTCAATCTGCACTTCAGGGAAGTCAACCCCCTGCCCTCTCTGTTGTTCATGAAATTCATGTATTTTATTATAGTAAGTTTCAATGACAATTTCTGGTTTTTTTTCAATTCCATGCTCTCTCAGCAGTTTGCCTAATTTTTCTATTTCGACCTGTTCCTCCGATTCGGACACATCACCGCTGCCGCTTATAAACAGGGTGCCGTAAATATCAAACAAAAGGGCCTGTACCACATTTTTCAGTATACCCTCCTTCTTCATACCGGTCGGAATCGGTTCAAGGGAAGCAGTGTTCTTTTTAATAATATCGATGTATTGTTTCATATTCCACTTCTAAGTAACTTCTCGCGAAGTTACTTTATGATATTCGGTTCCCTAGGAACGTAAACCACTTCTAAGTAACTTCGAGCAAGTTACTGTTTGATACTCGGTCCCAAGAGGACTTGCGCCACATCACATTTCAAACGAATCTTCACAGAGGAGGAGCTGGCTCTTCCCGGGGGCATTGAATGCAGCAAGAAGCTTCGATCGGTCAATCTTATGATAAACGGCGACATGTATAACCCGGCTGTAAATATGCAGTAGGCGCTCCCGGTTTTTTTCAAGCGAATACTGCCTTTCAACTGCCAGCCTGTTCGCCTCAATACGCTCCCTTTGCCCCGACAATGCATCAATATTTGAAAGGAACGGGTTCAGGTCAAGCATATTTTTTCTATTTTCCGGTTTTTCTAATATGGAGCTGGCAACCTGTTTCTGAAGCTTTTCGTTCAGGCACCCGAAATCGACCGTATCGTTTGAAAAAAGCGCATTGAAAGACCGTTCGACTGACTTTCTTTCAACAGGCAGTCTATACTGTTTCATTTTACCCGAATAACAGATCTTCCACTTTTTTTGAAAGTCATCGACATCAAAAAGAGCAGTATGGACTGAAAGCCTTGTATACAGAGGGGTGAGATCGATGTTATTATTAATAAAATCGCTGCATGTATCAGGCAACAGCCTCCCATAGAGCATCTTTTTTGCCGTCCAGGGTTCGAGAAAAGAAAACCCAAATCCCTCTTTTATGCTCGTAGTCACCATACTCGAGGTTCTTGCCAGAAGCTCGTTGAAATTGGTTCCGATCCCGAGCCGAAATGAAACTGCAAGACCATGCGTTTCGACAAAACGCCGCCACCCTGCATAACTCTCCCTGTCGATCGCCCCTGTTGGCTCAAGAGTAATACCGATCCGTTTCCCCGGAGGCAGGAACAGTGAAATCAGCACCGCTTCACCGATATTCTTTCTCCTGATGGCACGTACCGGATAGAGTACCGTGTCTTCATGTGAAATATTTTGTTGGGACATATTTTTAGGACTTTTTTGCACCTGGAGAGGGCGAACCGCGTTTGGGAGGAGATGCAGTCCCTCCTCACGCAACCCGCATTGTCTTAGGATTTTATAGTCTCGACTGTTCAGCACTGCATAGTGGCAGTTTTCCGGGTAGCCCTCATCTCTGTAGTTCTGAGGGCGGCCGTCTTCCGCGAAATCGTGTATCTGAAGCAGAAGAGCCGCTTTCATCGATTGGAGCGCTTTCAGCATCGAAACAAAATCGGCGTTTTTGCCGAGGGTCGGATTGTGTACGTGAAAGATATCTGCGTCGTTATTCCAGAAAAAACGGGCTGCATCCATAACCTCCAACGCAGCTTCGTGTGGACTCGTCCGGTCGTTCCTGTCCCTGTCATAGGCGAGCGCTGGTATTATCATGCAGGGGAATGGAGGCGGCTCGTCAGGCTCCTCACCGCAGATAACGAGTATTTCATTTTCGGGCTCGAGAGAACGGATCTGCTCCCGTATAACCCTGCTAACCCCTCCGGGACGGAGATGATGGTGTATGAATGCGATTCTCATGCGCGGTCACCACATATCCAAAGCAACCCGTGCCTCCAGCTGTGCCCCTGGCATACGTTTCCGTCTAATCCAGACACGCCCAAATCAATTCCCACGTATCAATGTATTCATCCGACCTGCGGCCGGCTGCTTAGGATGCATTCACCACCTTGAGCGCATATTCGACCGCTGATGCGGCATCCTTCCCGTAGTAATCACAACCAGTTTCTTCGGCAACGACCTCTGTTACCGGTGCGCCGCCGATCATAATCTTGACACTGTTTCTTAGACCGGCATCGTTGATCGCTTTGACAATCCCTTCGCTCATCGGAAAACATGATGTAAGAAACACGCTCATGCCGACGAGCTTAGGGTTGTTCTTTTTTATTGCCTCAATAAATTTCTCTTTTGAAACATCAACGCCAAGATCGATTACCTTGAAGCCGTTGCCTTCAAGGGTAGTGATCACCACATCCTTCCCCAGATCATGTATATCTCCCTTGACAGTTCCTATGACGACGGTCCCGGCTGTTTCAATTCCACCTGATCCCTTCATATACGGAGTAAGAGTATTCATGACATTTCTCATGATCTCACCGGCATACATCAGATCGGCCACAAAATAATCCCCGGTATTATATCGATCACCGATAATCTTCATGCCCGCCTGGCATTCTCGCAGGATCTCCTTTGTAGAAGAACCGTCGTCGAGCTTTTCAGTAACGATCTTGTATACAGTATCTTCTTCGAGACCGGCAAGTGCTTCTTTCAAATTTTCATGTGCCATTTTTACCTCCAGTGAATTACTTGTCCACCTTATCTATCTGCAGACTGCTCGCACCCGCGAACACTCTATTGATTCAAGATCTACATATCCTCTACCATAAACCAGAGAAAAAGCGCGGCCTGCTTATCAAATTCTTCCCACCACTTTTTAACTATTTGTTCGTCCCCCTTTACCTCATTGTATTCCTTTTTTTTCTTTTCCCAGGGAATCAATACCGCAGGATTGTATTTGTTTTTTTCTTCAGTCATGGTTTTTACTCCTAGATCATTTTAATTTTATATATTCAAATTTTTTACAGTACACCGTACTCCCTTCCCGCCTCGACCATCGCTCTGAAGTTCTCGACCCTGGTGTCCTGCTGCATGATGGCCTCTGCGTCCAGGATGAAACCGCCTTCTCTTCCAACGGTCTCGATGACCTCTTTTACCCTTTTCTTGATATCCTCCGGCTTACCGTAGGCGAGCATGTCGTTCGGCACTCCGCCTGAGATAGCAAATTTCTTTCCCAGGACCCTGTGAGCCTCGAATATATCGTCTTTGTCACAGTGGTAAACTATGCTCTTCTCTGGCAGTTCCAGGAAATACTTCCAGTTCCTTTCCCATTTTCCTTCTGCATAATACATGATCTGGTGCCCCTCTCTGTGTATCTCCTCCGTGATCTCCCTCAGTGTAGGCCAGAAGAACTTTTTATTGACTTCCTCTGAGAAAAACCCGATCGCCCCCCTGTGAAGCCAGAGGCCGATAGGAACCATCTTTGTCGGATCAGCGGTCTGCAGCGCGTTCCACTTCATGTAGTTGGCCACCGCTTCGGTGGCCTTCAGTACCTTGCCGGGCTGTCGGTGTATATCGTTGGAAATCCCCCTGAATCCGCGAAATTTGTCAGCCAAAACATCGAAGGGGGCCTTCATGATTCCGCATATTGCTGAAACGGTCCCGCACTCGCTCTTCATTCGCCCCACCTGGGCGATAAGCTTGTTGAGGTAGACCATCTTGCTAATTCCTGCCTTGAGCCATGCTATGTTGTTCTCCATGGTGTTCGTTTCACCGGGGGCCACAAAATATTTGGACATCCTGGGTGCCCATACATTAAGTATGAACTCATTAGGGTTTTCGATGAAACGGTCGTACTCGTCGGCTTTCATCCAGGCCCCCTCTTCGGTCCTCGGCTCCCGATACTGAAAGGACTCATTTACATCCAAATCAACTCCGGGCACTCCGTAATACTTCGTCCCGTAAGATTCGGTGAGCCCTGTCCATACGTAGACCATGTTAGCGACCGCAGCGTCGATGTCAAAATCTTTGCACATCTTGATCACTGCCTCCAACCCCTTGTCCACGTCATGTGTGACATCCTGGGTATTATACCCCGCGTATTCTCCGGCAAACTCTGCTGCAAAGGGTCGGATTGGAACCATGTCTGTCTTCTCGTTATGGTTTGCAGCATAAAACCGCTCCATGCGCTCTTTATAGAGCTTTTCCTTATCCTGGGCCATACAATTCCTCCTTACTCTATTAATCTTGCTATTTTGATCTCTATTCCCAACTAATAAACCAAAAGCTTCTCAGAATATATGCCCGCCACACACCTTTTAAAGGATTCGATTGCCGGACTGCATCACACGATCCTAAAATCGCTCCTGTTCGAAGCATGATAGATGCATTCATGGGAGCCCTCGTGAAAGAGGTGCAGCTTATGAACATTAATGGTGATCCAGATCGGGTCTCCCGGGTTACCGGAAAAATCCGAGCTGGTCAGTACCTTTATGACATCATCGCCGATTTTTACGTCAACAATCGTTTCGTTCCCTAATGGTTCCGTGACATACACCTCCGCCTGTACCGCATCTTCCTTCGGTTTCGCATTGTAGATCTTGACATCCTCCGGCCTCATTCCGAGGGTTATCTTTCCTTCCTCGATACTGCCCTTCACCATTTCTATGAGCAGTTTTTCATCCGTACGGAGGCTGAGGCCGCGGTGCTCTATGCTCAACCCGCCGTTTCTTCGTTTGAGTGCACACTGAAGAAAATTCATAGGAGGATTTCCCAGTATGGTAGCCACGAACATATTCTTCGGCATCCTGTAAATGGTGGCCGGATCGTCCACCTGCTGGAGTCTCCCGTTGTTCAGCACGGCGATTCTATCCCCCATCGACAGCGCTTCGACCTGGTCGTGCGTCACATAGACAAAAGTTTCCTTCAGGTTTGTCTGCAATTCCTTCAGAGCAACCCGCATCTCCAGCCTGAGCAGGGCATCAAGGTTCGAAAGAGGCTCATCCATAAGGTATGCCTTCGGTTCCCGCACGATCGCTCTTCCTATGGCAACACGCTGCCTCTCTCCGCCTGAAAGTTGCGACGGCAGCTTTCCCATGAGCCAGTCTATTTTGAGGCTTTTCGCAACCGCGGTTACCTTCCTTTGTATCTCTTCTTCCTGAAACTTCTGCTGGCGCAGCGGAAAGGCGATGTTATCGAAAACGGATTTATCCGGATAGAGTGCAAGGTTCTGAAATATCATCGAAATATCGCGCATACTCGGATGAAGTTCGTTTACCGGCTCATCTCCTATTACAATAGTTCCATCGTCCGGCTTTTCGAGTCCGACAATAAGACGCAGCAGTGTTGTCTTGCCAGCACCGGGCGGCCCGAGAATACAAAAAAACTCTCCATCCGCTACCATCAGGTTGAGATTATCGATTGCGGTTGTATTTTTAAACCTCTTTGTAACATTTTCCAATCGTATCGAAGCCATGGTTCCTCCATAAAAATCTGTGCAGGCCTGTTACTCTGAGAGTTAGCTTCCAAATCGAAAAACCAGGTCCGTTGACTCCCTGTCGAACAGGTAGAGATTTTTTTCTTCAAAAAAGAGGGTTTTAATCTCGCCAATTTTCGGTTTATAATCACTGTCCATCGTAGATTTCAGAATAACTCCCGGATTGGCGTCGGGATGCATATATACAATGGTTTTCGACCCGAGAGGCTCGAAGCTCACTACCTTTGCATGCAGGCTGCCTGAATCACCGCCCCTCTCGCCGATTTTCATATGCTCAGGCCGCACTCCGAGCACCACTTTCTCACCCTTCAGCTGCTTTTCAACATTTTTTCTGTTTTCCCCGCTGATTGATATTTTTCCTCTGTTGAAATCCTCAAGCAAGAATTCACCGTTTTTATACACACTGTTCATGAAATTGATCGTCGGGCTCCCGATAAAGTTTGCCACAAAAAGATTTTTCGGATGATTGTATATTTTGTGCGGGGTATCGTACTGCTGTAATACGGCAAAGTTCATAACAGCGATCCTGTCGGCGAGGCTCATGGCCTCCACCTGATCATGGGTGACATATACCGTTGTCTGCCCGAGCTCCTGCTGAATCTTTTTAAGCTCTGCCCGCATTACACTCCTGAGCGCTGCATCGAGGTTCGAAAGGGGCTCATCAAGCAGAAATATCTGGGGTCTCGTTATCATGCTCCGCGCAAGCGCGACCTTCTGCATATCGTTGATAGAGAGCTTCGATGCCATTATACTGAGTAAATGATGAATCTGCAAAAGGCGGGCAACCTCACGCACCTCTCTATCTATTTCATCAGGAGGAAGCTTTCGTATCTTCAGGCCGAACGCAATATTATCGTACACATTCAGGTATGTAAAGACCGCGTAGTTCTGAAACATGAAGCCCACACCCCTTTTACCCGGGGGAATGTTGTTCATTACCTTTCCGTTAAATATCACGCTGCCGGAATCTGGTTTCAGGAGGCCTGAAATCATGTTCATAGTTGTTGTTTTTCCGCATCCTGAAGGCCCTAGAATTGCAATAAACTCCTTGTCCTTGATTTCCAGGCTTAGACTGTCAACGGCCTTCTGCTTGCCGAATCGCCTTACCAGTTTATCGAGCACAATATCTGCCATCTGGTTCTCCCGTTTGTATCACTTTTATTATCACCATAAAAAACAAAACACCTCATCTCCCGACCGGTTTAACGGCTATTTCTTAATAGCTCCAAATGTCAGTCCACGAACGAGGTACTTCTGTATGAGAATACCGAAAAAAACCGGCGGTATCAGCGCAATGAGTCCAAGCGCCGCCTTTGGACCGTACAGGGCACCCACGAGCGCCGATTGAAGCTTGCTGATATGAACCGGAATGGTGGTCCACTTTCTGTCCGTCAATATAAGCGCAATGAGAAAGTCACTCCAGTTCAGAATAAACACAAACAGTGCCGAGGAAGCGATGCCGCCCTTTGCGAGCGGCATGACTACTTTGAAAAACGCACCGATATTGGAACATCCGTCAACAATAGCCGCCTCATCGAGCTCTCGCGGAATATCGTCGAAAAAAGTCTTCATCAGCCACACCGAAAAGGGCAGGGTCACGACACCGTATATCAATGAAAGACCGTACCAGGTATCCGTCATGTGGAGGAATGCCCACATAATCATGATGGGGATGATAATTGCAATCGGCGGAAACATACGAAGCTGAAGCAGCATAAACGGCAATGACCCGCCGGCCTTGTATCTGGAAATGCCGTAGGCGGCAAATACGCCGACTACCATGGCGATACACGTGCCGATAACGGATACGACGAGACTGTTGAAAATCGGGCGTATCGCCGTTCCCGAAATGGGGCTCATTTCGAGCTTCTGTGAGAATATTGCTCTGAAATTGTCAATGGTCGGGTGATTGGGAAACCAGTATATCTTTCCACCGGCAGCGGTCCACTCGGGGAATGGTTTGAAGGCCATGGTAACGATCCAGTAGATGGGAAAAAAGAATAGCAACGTTATCACAACGATTAACAGTAATTTCAGTACCTTTTCATACGGTTTTTGTTCCATACAGTTCTTGCTACCTCCTGTCAGGCGTGAACATCGAGTATCACGCGGATTGTTCCTCCCGTTCTTTGATAGGTTTTAGTGCCTGCATCGAAATAAGCGTTATTATGATGAGCACGATCACTCCTCCCGCTGCAACCCACGACCACTTCAGGTACTTGAAGCCATGCTTGTACATGTACACCGAAATCGACTCCGTTGCGGTACCTGGTCCGCCCGATGTCATTAACCAGATGGAATCGAATATCTTCACCGCCTCCATTCCTCTGAAAATGAGAGATATAACGATGACCGGCTTCATCAGCGGCAGAATTACCATACGGAGGCGCTGCCAGCCGGAAGCGCCGAGTATGAGTGCTGCATTGATCTGATCCTCCGGAAGCGACATAATACCAGAGAGCAGTATCAAAAACATGAAAGGCGACCACTGCCATATATCGGCTATCATAATGGCAATCATGGCGGATATATTCCCCTGCAGCCACAGTACGGACACCTCATGGAAAAATAACTTCGAAAGCGCCTCATTAACCGGACCCTGGCCCTGAAACAGCATATAGAATATGAACCCTGCAACAGCGGGAACGACCATCATGGGCATGAGAAGGATGCTGTGAAAGATCTTTTTGCCCGGGAAGCTTTCCCTGAACAAAAATGCCAGGACCAGACCGATGAAGAATTCGACGGGAACGACCACAATAACGATAATGAAGGTCCTGAGAAGCGCCATGAGAAAATCGGGGTCCCTGATGATGTTCCAGTAGTTTGAGAGCCATCCCCAGAATTGATACGCCTGAAACCACCTCGTGCCCCCCCCTGTCAGCGGAGACCACTTTGAAAGGCTGAGATAGATAGACGCGAGCAGAGGAAAAATAACGATGAACAGAAGCATTATCAGGGCCGGAAGTATCATGAGAAAACCGAATCTGGCTGCATCCATACCCCGGCGTTCTTTGAGAGTACGCTGTTTTTCAAACACGTTTCAATCCTCCAGACAAAATAACGTGATAGACGAAACCCCCGATATCGGCAACCTGCGTGTAGTAACGAAAATCCGTTTCCAAGGTCTCAGAAAGGGCAGAAACACATACACTTTTTCGGTACGAAATCGAGCATGTAAGAAGCATGAGGGCCCTGACGAAGCTCGCCCGGACCCTACACTTTTTTATCCTGTGCACCTAAATCGTGGGTGTATCCACAATCTTCGGCCATGCAGGCCTCGTTGCACGAACCGCTTTGATCTGTTTATCCCTGCCTATACGCTCGGTTATCTTGTTCCACTCTGCTGCGCAGTCCTTCATCGCCTGTTCCGGTTTTTTCTGACCGGCGAGCGCCTGCTGCAGTGCGGTATCGAGCGCTGTTCTGTACTCGATAACGCCGGGAAGAATGATGGGCGGCGAGGAGCGTTTGATCGACTCTTCGTAGGTCTTGATCTGCCAGGGCTTGTAGGAAGCGATAACGAAGGGATCCTTGAAATGAGGCACCTTCCAGGGATCGTAGTACCCCGCCGGGTTTGCAACCAGCCAGGTGCTGACTTTGCCGGACGAAACCCACTGGAGAAACAGGTACGCCGCTTCCTTGTACTTTCCGTTCGAGGCAACCCCGTGCCCGATACTCGGCCACCAGACGGTTCTTCTCACAAGAGCGCCTTTGATGACGCGGCCCGGCGAAACACCGGAGCGGAGCTTATGGTACACCTTGCTTTCCACTCCGAGCCAGTCGGGAGCCTTCTGCGTATCCAAAAACTTCGACATATTCGGATAGGCACAGGTAATGGCTGCCCCGCCTTCGGCCATGTTTGCATACTGCTGCGGCCATCCCCAGGATATGGCATCCTTGTGATGCCATGCCAGGGACTTCACATGCTGCTCCGTCGCCTTGATGCCGGCATCGGACACAATAAGCGGGTTCATGTCGTTATCCCAGTAGAACTGGTCGGGATTATCAGAAGATGTGTACCGCTGAAACCAGTTGGAAAATCCCCAGTACTGATTTCTGAGATCGGTGCATCCGAGAAGACCCTTGTCCGGCCGGTTGAAGAACTGAGACATCTGATCGAGCTGTTCCCAGGTTTCCGGCCACTGGAGATCATACCCGTAGCGGGCCTTGAAATCCTTCTGCTCTTTGGGATCTTCGAACAGGTCCTTTCTGTAGACCCAGAGCTGGTAGTCGCCGTCCATTATCACGTTGTACACGCTGCCCAGGTACTTGGAAGTAGCAGTGGTGGTGACATCACCGCCTACATTCCCCCATACGGGGTCATTCCAGTCGGGCTTGTACTTGTCGACAAGCTCGTCCAGATTCAGTATTGCACCTGAGGCGGCAAGGTCCGCAGTCTCATCCGACCAGTAGGAGTATGTATCGTAGGCTCTCGCGTTGGTCTGGTAATCCTGGATGAGCTTGGTAGTCTGCTCCGTTTCCACAACGTCAACAAGCTCCAGCTCGATCCCTGTTTCCTCGAAAAAAACCTGCTTCGCCTGCGGAGCACCTTCCGGGAAGGGACTTTCATAATGGCCGACACAGCCGGGTGGAAGCATCACCACAAGCTTGTCCGGAGCCTTTCCATCCGCTTTAAGCTTTCTCAGCGCTTCGATCGCCCGACCTGCCGCTTCATCACCACTGTACTGATACCGCTCAGCGCCATCGAATCCGGTAGGTCCCCCTATCATCCCGGGAGCCAGCCCCGCCTTCGGTGTGTACTCTAACTTTTTGCCTCCTCCGGCTGCAAAGATCGAATGCGGGCTGTACCTGTTTCCGATAAACTTCGATGCAACAGAAGCGGCCGCAACACCTGCACCCACTTTGAGAGACTTGCCGAGGAAATCTCGTCTTGACATCTTATTCATTTTTTCCGGCTTTTTCTCTTTTTCTTCAGGCATGTAGCAACACCCTCCTTAATTTGGATTTTTATTTTAACCCGGCCTATTTGCGATACGCATGCATAACAGACGGCGGCTTTTTTGTTTGAACTACGAATCGGTGCTGTTCATTGAGGAGCCGCCGGCTTACCCATCCAGCAACGCACACTGTCGGCCGGAATAAAATCTATGGCACTATTCAGATGAGCCGGTATTTCGAATGCACCCGACCATACACATTATACATACCTTTTTGTAGCAATTTTTTTGGTCGATTCCCTCTCTACGAGCCACGGCATCAGTGTTTTCTTTTCAACCGTCGCAACAGACCCGTGTATGTGCTCTATGAGCAATCTCGCCCCAAGCTCCACCATTTTATCAACAGGTCTGTAAGCATCGAGGCTTCAAGCGAGGAGTCTTTATTAGTATTACATATTGGGATAATTAGTCAAGTATTTCATTCGGCGGAAGGTGTTTTCAACGTCATATAACTTTCCCTGATGGATCCTCAACCACCTGACGAAGGTCGGCGAGGAAACCAGCAGCCATTGCGCCGTCAACAGCACGATGGTCGCAGGAGAGCGTCATCTTCATTCTCTTCCCCGGAACAATCTTTCCATCTGCAATGACCGGAACTTCCCGAATTGCGCCGACTGCAAGTATCAAAGCCTGCGGCGGATTGACAATTGCGGTGAACTCCTCGATACCGAACATGCCGAGGTTTGAAAGCGTGAAGGTCCCGCCCATACTTTCCCGTGGCCTCAGCTTCTTGTTTCGCGCCTTCTCGACGAGCACACGTGCATCCTCGCTGATCTCAAAAAGGCTCTTCTTCTCGCAGTTTCTCAGCGCAGGAGTCAGAAGGCCGCCCTCAATGGCAACGGCAAGACAGATATTAACTGCGTCGTAATAGCGGATTCTATCGTCAACATACGACACATTACACTCTGGATGTTCATGCATCACGAGCGCAATCGACTTTATAAGAATGTCGTTGAAGCTTATCTTTTGTGTGCGGTCTGCATTGAGCTGTGCACGCAGATCAACAGTCTTCTGCATATCCACATCCACTGTGAGGTAAAAATGCGGTATGGTCAGTTTGCTCTCGAGCATTCTTTTTGCAATTACTTTTCTTAAAAGGGGCGCATCTTCTTCCCGGTAGGGAACTTCTTTTTCCATATCCATTTTCTCCTGAAAGCTGTCTTGATAATACATTAAGATACAGAAACACAGTAAAAATGAAAAGAACGTTTTAATGCCTCGTAGGCGGTACCAAGGGCACTAATAGTACCAGGGGCACTGATAGCATGCTCTCCGCGATCAAAGCGGGTATTGTATCAGACAGTATCAGGACGTAAAGCGTCAGAATAACCCTTGATAATCGATGGACTAATTTTAAACAGCAAAGAATAAAATATATTGCAAATTGCCAGAAATCATGGCACTATAAATGGTCGAAAGGCTTTGAATTTTATCCTTTCCATGCTATATTTTCTATAAGGTGTACAGGTCCGATGACGAAAAACGAGTTTCAAAAAAAAGTCATTGAACTCTTGAAAAAATATCGTCTGAACAGGAGCATGAAGGAAAAAATCATTCCGCTCTTCTCCCTGGTCGACAGTCTTACGCAGGAGGAGATGGTAAACGTATACCGCCTGCTGGAAGAGGCCGCTATTGCGCAAAAAGAGGCTGAGCGGCTGTCGAATAAACTGAATGCGCTGTTCAGTGAGTTCAACGACACTGTAAAGGATGTTTCAAAGAGGCTGAATCAGATAAAGGCAAAGCTGAATGGAATCCAGGAAGGGGAAAACATTCAGCGTGTCAAGAGCGTGCCTGTATACAACAAAGACAGACATGGAAATACGATGAAATACAACAAACAATCATTTCCCGGCGGTAAACCGAATTTCGGTCTTAAACTGAACAAACTCTTTGCCGCTTTTATCACGGAATACGGACCTGAACACATCACTATGGTCATAAGTGATTCCATTCTTTATACAAACAACCTGATACTCAGGATTTCGCTGAAAACAAAAGAGGTTCTCATCGGTTCGAGCAAGTCTCTTAAACTCTACGACTCTCCGGATGGGCACAGTTTCCTAATAACCGACAAACCTGAAGTAATTCCATACGGAAGTAAAAAGGGATTTTATTTTAAAAATATAACCTACGAAGATATACTGAGTCTCACAAACGGCAATTATTTCAAGGTTTTCAACACCGACATCATCAACACCTATAAACCCTATGAGGTGACACTGCCGGACGAATTGGAAAAGGTCGGATATTTCAAATTCGACTGAAACCTTTCGTCGCATAATCAGTGTATAACGCTGAAGTACTATCCAATAAACTCGGTCAGAAGCGGCAGCTTCGCGGCCGATCCTTGGCAGGACTGGGTATCAAACAGTAACTTACTCGAAGTAACTTAGAAGCTCAAGCAACCTTTTTTCAACTACAGGGAACCTTCGTTCCATATCACCCCGATGGTCAACCCCGTCAACCAGGTGCTCACCGGCGTACTTTAACCCACATGCTGCGAAAAAAGCCTTTACATATGGAGATAGTACAGGAGAAAATCTTCTCACTTCCCTTAAACCCGCATACTGAAAGTAAAAATCCTTTACGTGCAGGGCGGGGCTGTCTCTGTTTTTCGCCGAGCATGTACTTTTTAACCCAGAGGGCCTGAACTCCGCTGATAAATAGGCAAGTTAACTTTCAAACTTAAAAGGTGCAAACCAATAAATGCCTGTGGTGCACCTGCCTAATGGTTTTTACCTGTAGAATGTCATAGCAGGTAACGTGACATAATAAGTCAGTAGAGCATAAAATTCTGATACAAAAAACCAGGATCTTAATGGATAAAACCATAAATATGATGTCGCCATAATTCTTTAGTCTGCAGCATTCATACTTTCAGCATTCATACTTTCACATCTATACTTGCAGCGTAGAGCATCTCTATGTTCTTCGGGTCAACCGCAGGTGCTACAGAGCAGGCGCTCGAAAGAATATACCCGCCGTTATATCCCGCCTTCTCAATAAGCTCACATGCGTTATTATACACATCACGGTCCGTCCCCATGAGTAGAACATTTACCGGGTCGATATTGCCCTTGAGAAATATTTTTTCACCGTATTTCCTCTTTACCATGGCAATATCGGTATTCCCGAGCGGCGGAGGGTCCATTGTGTCTATGCCGTCGTATCCGGCCTCGATCATGAGATCAATACGGTCACCAATCGCTCCGCAGGTATGCACATATACCGGTACATGCACACTTTTTTGAATGCGTTCTACCAGTGTTGCTTCAAAAGGAAGCACAAACTGTCTGTAGTGCTCACGTGAAATAAATCCACCCCCTGCAAATGCAGATGAAACGAGCACTGCATCGGCACCGGAATTTACTTGAAGAAGTGCCCAGTGAGCCGCGCCTGCTGAGAGATAGCCCAGCAAAGCGGTCACTCTCTCAGGGATATCGACGAGCGCCATCAGAACGTCTTCATATCCGAACATCTCCATGAGCTGTGAAAATGGTGAAAATACCTCACCGGAAATATGAAACCTGTTCTGTGATTTTTCCACCAAAATACGCAGGGTATCGGTCAGATATTCGGGGAAAAAGGTTCCTTCGCTGTGCATTCTACCCGTTGAGCTTTCCTGAGAAAATCCGTAATAATATGGATAGGTAACCTCTGTAACATCGTGCGGCTCGATATAGTACAGCGTGTCCACCTCATCGAGACGGGGAAGCCGATCTTGACGGAAGTGATGGACATTGTCGTTGTCGGGGCATACCGAATAGGAGCCGTCATCCCAGGTAATGACGGTTTCATACCCCTTTCTTTCCATCCGTACGATATGGTCTTCCCAATCCCTGCATCTGCCCGGCAGGTTTACAAGAATACCGTCGAAGTGATACCTCTCGGCGAGGGTGAGCAGAGCATCGGCAAACGTTTCGGATGAAAACCATACCTTGTACGGCTCAAAATCCGTATGTATCATATAATGCCCTAATGAAAGTTGACAGAAAACAGGCACCCTGTCCGGCTTTTTCAGCTGCATGGCACAACCAACTCTTTCCTTTCCCGTCATACAACCCCCAGTACTACTTCATCCAGCCAGCTGAATCCATTCAGCCGGCTAAAACGTAAAATGAGTGTACAGCTTTGATAAAAGTGCGGGAAAAACCACGCCATAGATCTGGATGACCGGCAGGGTCACTCTAAACCTTCACATTGATATTCTGCCGGTCAGCGCCCTTGAGAGAGTTATGGAATCGGCATATTCGAGGTCTCCGCCTATGGGGAGCCCGCTCGCGATTCGTGTAACTGTAACACCAAGTGGTTTTATTAATTTCGAGAGATACAGGGCGGTTGCATCACCTTCAGCATTCGGGTCTGTTGCGACAATCACCTCCTCCACTTCATCCCTTTGAATACGACCGATAAGCTCCCTGATCCGCAGCTGATCTGGACCGATCCCGTCAAGTGGAGAAAGAGCGCCCATCAGCACATGGTATACACCGCTGTAGGAACCGGTATTTTCAATCGCCCATATATCCTTCGCCTCTTCAACAACACAGATCGTCTTCCTGTTCCTGTGCGGACCACTGCAGATACTGCATGGATCGATGTCGGTCAGATTACCGCAGATGGAACAGAAGCGGACCTTTTCCTTTACCTCGATTATCGCGCGAGCAAGGCGCCTCCCGAACTGTTCATCCTCTTTGAGAATAAAATACGCCAGTCTCTCAGCTGTTTTTCTCCCGATACCCGGGAGTCTGGAAAACTCACGCACGAGCTCTGAAATTACATTCGCCTGGATCAAAAAGGCACCTCTAAACCAGGAATATTGATACCCCCCGTTACTTTGGCCATTTCTGTCTTTATCACCTCATCCATCTTATGCATAGCGTCGGTGACGGCTGCGACAATAAGGTCCTCGAGCATCTCGATATCATCAGGATTTACCACTTCCTTTGCAACTGAAATATCGATGAGCTCATGCCTGCCGTTCACCGTCGCCTTCACCATATCGCCCCCCGAACTCCCAGTTGCCGATTTATTCACAAGATCATCCTGTATTTTTTTGATCTTCTGCTGTAATTCTTGAGCCTGTTTCAAGAAATTCATATTCATCCTTCTCCTCCGGTGTTTGTATTGGGAACAATTTCACCCTTGAATATCTCAATTACCTTCGATATCTCAGGTGACATCTTTTCGACATCATCCTGTGCCCCGGATTCTCTGTCAATGGAGACCGATACACGGATATTTCTGCCGAGCAGGTCCCGTGTCTCCTTTTCTATATACCTTTTTGCCGACGCTTCACTTACATGCTCATAACTGAGATTTTCAGTTTTATCATATCTAATGGTGAGCAGGCTGTCATCGAGATCGAAACTTTTGGCACGCTTCAAGAACTCCGAAAGCGCTATTCTCCTCTTTATGAAGTGCCGTATAATTCGTTTGACAAGGTCCTCATTGTCCAATTCACTTTTTTTATCTTTATTTTCTTCTTTTCTTTTCTCCATCCCCGCTTCAGGCGACTTCTTTCCTTCGTTCTCAACTGTCCGCTCTTCTTTATTTTCTTTTTTGCTCTCCTCTTTATTTTCGTCCGATCTGTTTCGCAGTGGCTGCGCTGGAGCAGCCGGATCCTGGGTGCCAGTACCAGGCTCCTGAATTGATACGCCGCCGCCCTCCCCTTGACCGTTTCTCTGTTCAGCATATCCGCCAACCGCTTCCATCTCGATTTTCAGCGCCTCGAGCCTTTTCACGAGCGAGGCGGGATGAACAATATCCCTGTAATTCGCCATTTTAATAAGCGTTATCTCGAAAAACTCCCTGATAAGATCGCTGTTTCTCGCATCAAGATACAGTCTGGAGAGGAGCACCAGCAGGTTTTGAAGATCAGCAGGAGAAAACCGCAGTGATTGTATATATTCGATATCTTCCGTCGGAAGATCTATCAGGCCTGCAGCGTTCGGAGTAACACCGAGAACATAGGCATTTTTAAAGTATTCAATCAGACCCGTAATAACGGCCGTTACCTCTGTGCCGTCACGGATGAGAGAATCGAGCTGTTCGAAACAGGTGCTGTAATCCTGGTCTGCAATTGCTGTGGCAAGAGAATGGTATACATCGTAGCGCGGCATACCGAGAACATAAAAAACATCATTCTCCTTTATCGTTCCTTCCGAATAGGAAATCATCTGGTCTAGAATCGATTCAGCGTCACGCATTGAACCCGCAGCGTTTCGCGCTATCCAGAAAAGCGCTTTTTCCTCGTATGCCACATCGACATCGGACAGTATTTTCTTGAGCATCTCTATTATTCGTGGCACCGGGATTCGTTTGAACACAAACTGCTGGCAGCGTGACCGAATCGTGGATGGAACCTTGTGTATTTCTGTCGTGGCAAATATGAATATAACGTGATCCGGCGGCTCTTCAAGGGTTTTTAGCAGCGCATTGAAGGCCTCGGGAGTGAGCATGTGAATTTCATCGATTATATAGATCTTGTAGCGCGCAGAAGAAGGAACAAAACGGACATTTTCACGAAGCTGCCGCACCTCGTCTATTCTTCGATTCGATGCACCGTCAATTTCAACGAGGTCAAGGGATCTTCCCTCTGTAATCTCTCTACAGAAGGTACAGGAACCACACGGTTGTGGAGTCGGCCCCCTTTCACAGTTCAGCGCTTTCGCCAAAATTCTTGCAGCGGATGTCTTGCCCACACCACGCGGGCCTGAAAAAAGATACGCATGGCCGACCCGGCCTTTCACTATTGCATTTTTCAGCGTACCCGCAATATGCTCCTGCCCAACGAGCTCGTCGAAGGTCTGTGGTCTGTACTTTCGCGCGGTAACAACGTAAGACATGAATTTTCTCTTTTTTTCAACGTAATGCCATCGGCAAACGGTACCAAGGGCACTAATAGTACCAAGGGCACTAATAGCATTTTCTCCGCGGCATGTAAACGGGGATTATATCCGCTCAACTGGATTAAATCAGGTTCGTCAATCGGCGGTACTCACCAGCACTAATAGCATTATTATGACAAGAAGCGTACGAATAACATACATCTATTCGCCGTTATTTGCAAGAGCTAAGGCGGCCCGTGTCTGCCGGAATTTTCTATACAGCATGATTGATGTGGGTGCCACGATCAAAAAAAAGCCTATCCTGTAGTGTCTGCTCCAACCAAGTATCCGCATTCACAGAAACAGAACACGTACCGTTGCTCCCTTCCGGGCCTGGCGGGGTTAGGCGCCTGCTCCTTGAACCGTACCCGATTATCATCGCAGACACTACAGGATAGACTTTTTAAGTAACTTCAAATAAGTTACTTTACGATATTCGGTCCCCCAGGGACGTATGCCACGAAGGGACATATCCCGCCAGGAACATTCCCTGGGGGGATTCACATCGCTTTACATAAAAAGGGGATTTGGTGAACACACCCCTTTTTGCGCAGTACATTGTTTCGGAGAGAGTGGGATTCGAACCCACGGTACCCGGTTAAGGTACACACGCTTTCCAAGCGTGCTCCTTCGGCCTCTCGGACATCTCTCCCGGCCTCATGAATGCCATTGAATTGCCTGTTTCATGAAACAGTTACAATCAAAATAGCTTCATCCTAAAAACCACAGAAAATTAAAAACAGCTTCGGCATACACGGACAATCGAAATATAACGAGCAGAGCCTGTAAAAAGCAAATGGATATTTTCCACTACAACCCAAACTCCGTAGCCCGAACTTGCAGCTCCAATAGACTCAGAACATGAGACATCAGTCGTGACCCACCAGCCTGATTCCCCCTTTTTCAATTTCAAACACGGTCTCCTCAGTATCGTCTACCTTCACGTCATTCAGGACTTGAGTTATCACATCTTCACCATTTGGAAAAATTGCAAAGATGTTCACCTTTTTATAGCTTTTTTTCTCACTGTTATACCGACGCTTTTCCAGATGGAGCGTATACTCACCGGTTGCAGGAACATCAAAAATGAAGTTGTAATCTATCTTTTTGAATTCGACCTCTTTGATGTCGCTGAAAAACTGCGGTTTGCTGTATCCCCTCTTCTTCCCAGCGCTATCGACAATGTATGCGGATGCCGTCTTCTCCACAATGATCACAGCGCGGCCATCGTTCGCTATACTGTTTTCAGTATTCCGCAGAAGATCGCCGAACTCCTCTTTTGAAAAGCTGTAGCACGCCTGCGGTCCAATTGCAAAGATTTTTCTCGGATACCGGTAGCGTTTCTTTGTTACATCGTACCAGCTAAGATTCGGCCGGTCGGCTGAAAACCGTATTACTATATTTTCAGCATCCTCACTGAACAGGTTGTTGTTCTGATCCCGTTCCC
>CAZGJW010000032.1:0-24809 GCA_964525675.1 uncultured Spirochaetota bacterium | reverse complement strand
AGGAACTCGACGATTACTGGATCTGTTATCCATGGGATGCAATCGATATCGATGAACAGGAGAGGAGGGCACATCGAAAGTATAGTTCTACTTGAGGACGTTTCTTTTTGGCGCGGAACCGAAAAGATTTTGAAATCGATCGACTGGAAAACCCGACAGGGTGAACACTGGTTTATTATGGGAAACAACGGCAGCGGTAAAACGACCCTCATGGAGATCGTGATGGGATATGTATGGCCGCAGAGAGGCTCTGTATCGGTGCTGGGCAGGAGATACGGCAAGGTATACCTTCAGGACCTGCGGCAGGAGATAGGATACGTGTCACCGTGGATTTTTAAGAGGATGGCGGATTATATACCGGTGGAGGATATCGTAGCATCCGGAATCAACGCCTCTGTAGGATACTACGGATTCATTTCATCTTCATTGAAGAAAAAAATATTGGAGAGACTTAATTTTTTCGGATGTGAAGACCTCCTGAAACGTAAGTTCGGCACCCTTTCTTCGGGTCAACAGTTCAAAATAATCATGTCCCGTTCGCTCATAAACAACCCGTCTATCCTGATTCTTGACGAGCCCTTTTCACTGCTTGATATCGGCTCGCGTTTGAATATGTACCGGTATATCGATCTTCTCAGTAAGCAAAACGGAGGGCCACAGCTTATCATGGTGACGCACCATCTCGATGACATTACCTCGACATTCACCCACGGCCTTCTAATGCAGGAGGGGCGAATATTCCAGAAGGGAACGAAAAATAAAATCCTCAATACTGGAATTCTGGCAGGGGCGTTCGACATTCCGAATGATGTATTGTCTGCCATGGTCGCATCAACGAAGCAGCAGTGACTGAGCGGATATTCATCTTCACCGGAGTTTAGTTTTCAAATGTTTGTATCCTGACTTTTCCTAACTTTCTGCAAGGATTCCTCTAAAACCGCAGATAAAGTAAAATGGAGTGAGCAGACCGGTAATAAAATCGGCACCTGATGTTTCTCCCATTGAAATGACTTGCAATGTCCTCCGGGTGACATCTTTTTTATACTCCCTGTAAAGGGCCTCCTTGCAAAGGGTGTGTATGAGTTTTTTTGGGTGTTCATAGAAGCGTCCAATATATGCATAGTATATGAAACTCCTGGATAGTATGCTTTCTGTCCGAGTTTCACTGTATATTTTTTCCCGTATACTGCCAAGGTCTTTACCGGTGATCAGTTCGATCACGAAAATTCCCGATAAAAAACCTGCAATGAAATCATCACCTGACGGGGTGAGTCCGTATCCGGCACCGGAAACAAGCCGTGTTCCCTCTTCATACCGGTTTTTAAAGAACTCATGCACCCCGGCGGTTACTCTTCGTACAAGACTCTTCGTGAATACAGTTCCTCCGTTATCACTCGCTGGATGATTCAGTACAGAGAAGAGACTTTTTGGCGAAGCGGTTGAAAGCAGCACCTGTTCGACGGTATCGAGGTTTATAAGTACTCGATCGATACTTGCGTCTTTCAGGTACAAGGTAGAATGATACTCCCGTTCACCGGCGCGGTTGTAGCGTATCCCACCGGCATCAATATACGAAGTATCAACATATATCCATTTAATTTTCTGAAAATCGACGCCTTCGGTAACGATGTTGTTCGGCCCGCCTCCCGCTTGCGGTGTAACAAGGGAAATCAAGGTTTCATTCTGTATGTAGTTTGCCGCATGTTCAAAACGGGAATGAAGCCTGTACAGACCCGGTTGAAGACAGTCGCCGTAGCGTATTATTTCCGGAGGCATGTGTTAAAATATACCGGTTTAAAACCTGTATGAAGATAAAAAACCCCCCGGTCATAAAACTGCCGGGGGATGAGTCATCCTCTTCAAAACACCTTTACAAATGCTGTTTTTTACCACGTTGATTCGTGCATAACCGCAAACGAAAGTAGAGGAGCGTGCACCATCAATGCTTTTTTTAAAACCCGATACCGTACAATACCTGCAGGGAGCTGTTTTTAAGGTCAAATGTAATACCTGCAACATCAAGGCTATTTGCCAGGCCGAGCGCATACCGTGCCTCAACCGACATCTGGATACCTTTTACAATGAATTCGGCCCCTGCGCCGAATACCGCACCGTAATCCAATGTACTAGTTTCCAAAATGCCTCCAAAAGCATCTTTGATATCGCCTTCCTCTGTGTACGATGTTATGCCGCTATCCTCTTCCTCGTATTTATATTTATGAACGATATTTACCGCGATTTCCGGCCCGGCAAAAATATTGATTTTAACCGGTCCGGCCATCGGAACGTAGAACTTGAAGAGCAGGGGAATTTCGACATAGTCCATCTTTATCTTCAACGTTTCTTCGTAACCAACCTCTGAATAAGTATACACGGCACCTTTCTGAGTATACAATGCCTCCGGCTGCAGGGCAAATATCTTGGCAAGCACGATGGTCGAATATACACCTGCCGTTATGCCGAGCCTTGATTTTTTTTCTGACATTGCCCAATCTGCTGCATCTGAATCATCCCCGTGGAAAGTACCCATGCTCAGTCCCGCCTTCAGCCCAAAGTAAGCGTACTGCGCAAATACAGAGCCTGCGGAGAAAACGAAGACGACACTTAAAATCAGAACGAAAATAATAATTAGCTTTTTCATTCATACCTCCTTTTGAAGTTGTGTTTTATTTATTATATAGTTTTATTGCTGAGTGTCAAACAAATTCAAAATAAATAATAATTATTTAGCATATTTTTATGTTCGCTGAACAGTAAAAAATAATAGTGGAAAAACATTGGCAATGTGCTACTGTTTATTATATACATCATTTGTTCAGGGGTCTCGTCCGTTCGCATGTGTTCGAAAGCCCCAATGTATGGATTATCAGAATAAAGTGTACGCGAATTCTGCAGGTATCAATAATAAGAATTTATTAAATATTTCTCATATCATTTAATATTGTGTATTTTATACTGTCAAAGACACATATCAGGGGGACTGCCATGAAATCCAGAATAATTGCTGTAATGGTTGCAGTTTCATTTTTTATGCTGCCTGTGCTGGCTGCAGGCGCCGGCAAGGCATATAAAGAATCGGAAATACCCCGTTTGGAGAAATTCGGCGGGGGAGGGGAAAAGCTTGAAAAACCCGGCAAGACAGGCGGTACTTCCGGTGAGAAAGAACCGCTTGAAAAACCGAAGCTTACCAAACCTGGCAAAGAGCCCGTTCAAGCGGAGGAAGGGCAGACAGCCGTAACTGAAGAAACACAGGGAACAGAAACAGGCAAGCTGGTCAAACCGGGAAAAGACGCATTCTCGTCAGCAGAGGGGGAAAAACTCCAGAAACCGAGAAAAGGTGATTTTGAGAAATCCAACCAGGTAGAGGTAAAAGAGGTTGCGATAAAAGGGGAGGGGCTTGAAATATCATCACTCGAATACTACGATATATTTCCTGTTTTTTACAAGTACTACGATCAGCACCCGGTTGCGAAAGCTGTTCTTCATAACTATGAAAAAGCACCGGCGATGGATATGCGCATGAGCCTCTTTATTCATCAGTATATGGACGTGCCCAAAGAATGCAAGCTTCCACCGGAAATCGAGGCGGGCGTTGAAACAGAGGTTGAGCTCAATGCTCTTTTCAACAACAAGGTATTGGAGATAACAGAGGGAACAAAGGTCGCTGCGGAAATTACCTACGAGTATACTATCAGAGGGAAGAAGTACACAAAACAATACACGGAGACAATACGGATTTTCGACAGGAATGCAACAACCTGGGACGATAACAGGAAGGCAGCGTCATTTGTTACGGCAAAAGATCCGTCGGTGCTCAGATTTTCGAAGAATATAGTGGGCATGATCAAGGACAAAGGAAGCAAATCGGTGAACGGCAATATCCTCACCGCCATGGCGCTGTATGAGGCGATTTCTCTGTACGGTATGAGTTATGTTATCGACCCTACCACGCCGTATGCGGAATATTCAGAGAACAAACAGGCGGTCGATTTTCTACAGTTTCCGCGGCAGACACTCGAGTACCGAGCTGGAGATTGCGACGACCTTTCCATACTCTACAGCGCGCTTCTCGAATCTATTGGCGTGGAGACCGCTTTTGTAACTATCCCGGGGCATATTCTCATGGCCTTTTCTCTCGATATGACACCAGTAGAGGCGCGAAAAGATTTTTCCAAACCTGAAGACCTGATATACAGGGAGCAGATGGCCTGGCTGCCCGTCGAGGTCACCATGCTCGGTGAAGGTTTTCTCAAAGCCTGGCAGACAGGTGCAAAGGAATGGCGTGAAGCGGTTTCGAAAAAGAAAGAGGGCTTTTATCCCATGCAGAGTGCCTGGCAGATATACGAACCCGTCGGAATACCCGGCACAAGCGGTAGCCTCGAACTTCCCGGCCACGACCAGCTCGTCAATGTGTATCTTACAGAGCTCATAAAGTATATCGATCAGGAGATCTATCCGAAGGTCGCATCCATACAGGAACAGATGAAAAAATCGGGCGAAACGGCAAAGCTCATAAACAAACTGGGTGTTGTGTACGCTCGATACGGACTGACCGACAAGGCTGAAAAGGAATTCAGCAAAGCGCTTGCAAAAAACGATAGCTACGTGCCGGCCCTTATGAACCTGGGAAACATATACTATCTAACCGATGATATGGAAACTGCATTGAAATACTATGACCGGGCAGCCAAACGACAGCCTGATAATGCAAAAGTGCTTCTCTGTGTCGCCCGCGTGAATCATGAACTTGAAAATTATGGATCGGCAAGAAGGTCGTACAACAAGCTGCGAGCGGTCAATCCCGAACTCGCCGGCCAGTATGCCTACCTCGATATGAGGGTGGACGAGGCAACAAGGGCATCTGATGCAAAGAAGATGAAAAAAATGATGGTCTGGGACGAAGAGGAATAGGGCTATTCGTCCCAGAGCATGATTTCATCCTGTACTGTGATGGAAGATGCGCGGGCCTGGCCTGTATTCTGCGATTTAAGGTAGGAAACGGAAAGCGCAAGGTCCGGGTCGAGTGTTTTTAGCCGCTCGTACATACTTTTTGCCTCCGAGAGGTTGCCCAGCCTGTGCTGCGCCCTCGAAATAGAGAGAAGGACCTTTGCATTGTCATGGTCTTTCTCGTATGCTTTTTCGTAGTAAGAAAGCGCGGTGTTGTAATCCTCCCGTAAATAATAAATATTCCCTGTATTCAAAAGGGCGGGGATAAAGTCTTCTCTCTTCAGTAGCTTTCTAAACTGCTCGAGCGCCTTTTCCTCGAGTCCGTATCTGGCATACAGAACCCCGAGACTGTTCAAAAGCTTCGTATCTTTACCGGATTTTTGAATCCGGGCCAAAAGCAGGTTTTCCCTCTCCTGAATCTCCATATGTACGAACTGTGTCACATCCTCCTGAAAATATTCAACAACGATACTCTTATCGGGAAGCGCAACTGCCGCCTTCTGCTGGAATCCGACCGGTTCATATGTTTTCCAGGCCTCTTCAGTCGGGTAGAATCCCGCTTTATCATGCGCAGTATTCTCCCTCCATTCCTGCGCTCCCAACTCCCATGCGCGGAGGAAACCTTCGGCCAGCGCCGTTGTTTCCACAGGTATCCAGGTGTTGCCCTCTTTGAATAAAAGATTCTTACTGTTGTTAAACATTTTACCTGCAAGATCGGGCCTCAGGTCTAGTGAAAAAGCAGACAGAATGTGGCCGGGAATGGTGATAAAGGCCGTTTTTATTCCGACAGACTGTAAAAGAGCGTTGTACAGGATCGAAAGATCGTCACAGTCTCCCGCTTTGTACTGGAGTGTCTGTACGGGAAACTGGATGAAATCCACTGCTATCTTTTTCTGCGAAAACTCCCTATAGGGTGTATTTGGATCCACGACATAGGTGATTCCATATGCCCTGAGCCCCTCGAGCATTCCCATCGCCTGTATCAGATGTGAATGAAGTGCCCTGGAGGCGTGGCCCTGTATCATTCCGGTGACATTCTTCGAAAACTTCAGCACCTCCGAATCACGCGCGGTGACAAAAGCGGAAACCTTTCTGTCATCATCCCAGGTTATGGCGTTCCGGTTGTTCAGGCGTATCGTATCGACATAGTCTTTGTGGTATTCGGTTTCCCCTGCGCTGTAATCGACCGTAATTTTAACCGAAACCTTGTTGCCCTCCGATATATCAAGTACGCTGTTTGTGAAAAGTCCGTACAGAGAGACCTCGCTTTTTTGGCCTGGCCCGAGCTTCTCCG
The DNA here is from genome assembly GCA_964525675.1 of uncultured Spirochaetota bacterium. Taxonomy (GTDB): domain Bacteria; phylum Spirochaetota; class B62-G9; order B62-G9; family DRHN01; genus CAYSRJ01. The sequence goes on along the minus strand of CAZGJW010000032.1, from coordinate 18,568 downwards.
GCGCCTCACAAAGCTTCGGGTTGTCCATATACTGTTTGATAAACAGCTTGACGAGAATAGTATCAACCGATTTCGTCCCGTTGTTGTAGAGAATGGCCTTCCCAATGGGATGTTCATCGTAATACTTATAGAAGACGGGAAACACTTCGTCGAATTCGATTTGGCCGATCTCCAGGCTGGGACCGGTTACCGCAGATTTAAATTCACCCTGCATTCGACGGCGGCCTTTTATCCCTGCTTCACCGCCAGCAGGTCCTCTGAGGAGGACAGGCCCCCTGAAGGGGTTCTCATCAAGCGTAATTGTGTAATTCTTACCGTTTGTGGGGTGAATGAGCATGAAATCGCTGTAATCGTACGACACTCCGTCCGGGTCGAGCGACCTTTTCATCACAATTGTCGCAGCGGCAGCATTTTTTTTAAGAAGCCTGGCATCGGAGGGCACAATTTTGATATGGCCCTTTGTGCCGAGAATCTCGATATAGTACACACCTGTATCCGCATTATACACGCTCAGCGTGATGCCGGATATCATACGTCTTTCTGTCTTTTTTGGGATTCCTTCCGGCTGAACACCAAACCGTTTCTCGGTCATCATCTGCAGTTCCCGCAAAATATAACTGCTCAGCATCTTTCTCCTGTTTTCATATTGTGCCGTTGTTTCAAACTCGTCCTTCGGTGCTGTCAACGATTCATCAAGACGCTGTATTACCTGCCTGCTGGTAATGCGGTCGACGATCAGCCTCTGCGCCGATGTAAAATCTCGTCCGAGTGTCTGCAGGAGGGATATTACCGGATCCGGTGAAACTCCTTCAACATCCCAGAAGATAGCGGTCATATCACTGCTTCCGGTAGCCATGAGTCTGCCGTCAGGACTGAAGGACGCATCGAAGACATTTGCGCTGTGCCGATAGATATTATATGATTCCTGCCACTGCCCGCCTTTCTCTTTCCATATTCTGACCGACCCGTTCGAAAGGGCTCCTGCAAGGAGCCTGCCATCCGGGCTGAACTCGATACTCCAGCATCCTCCCGAGTGATGGGTAATTCTCTGGGCCTCGGTAAAATGGCCCGAGTCGTTTTTCCAGAAAATGACAGCATTGGATATAGATGTCGCGAGCAAATCTCCTCCGGGAGAAAAGGCCATGCTTTCGACCTGGTATTTATTGTGCTGTAGTACCTGATGCCCTACATACCGACCACCATCAAGGATACGGACAACGACGGTCCCATCGTCACCCCCCGACAAAAGAAACGTTTGATCAGGGCTGAAGAGGACCTCGTTGACGGGTTTGGTGTGTTCTTTGAAAACCTGGTATTTTTCAAACTCTTTTCCATTATTTCGCCAGAGTATGACGAGGTAATCGGAAGCCCCTGAGACGAGGTATTGGCCGTCCGGGCTGTAGGCAATGCTGTTTACATAATACGAATGCGCCTGCAGATGCTGCACCACAGCAAGTTTCTCGATATCGAAAATTCCTATATCTTCTTTGGATTTATACCGCGTAAATGCCATGTACTTTTCATCTGGAGAAAATGATACTTTGCCTCCGACGCTCTTTCTGTTTCCCTGGCTCTTCCAAATCGGTTCAAACGATCTGCTGTACAGGGTAACCGTGTTGTCGCCCGAAGTAATGGCGAAGTAGTTACCGAAAGGAGAAAACTTTACCTCACGAACGTAGTCGACGAAGGTATTGATTACCCTTTTTTCTCGGATTTTAAACTCGGCAACCTGCCCGATCAAAAGGAGGGGAACGAGAGCAAAAAGTATGATAATGATTAGTATATAAAAAAATATGGGGGTTTTCATAGTCTCGTCTATACCAGTTATATGCGCTGACACAACGGGTGTCAAGTCAAATTATCAGCTAGAAGATCATTGCCGAAAATGGCAGTTCAAATGAGAAAACGCTTTTCAAGTAAAGCCATAAAGCATTATATTTAAAATAGTTACCTTAAATACATCAGTACAGCCAGGAGCGAGACGTTATGGCGATACATAAATTTCAGACCGAGGTCAATCAGCTGCTGCATCTTATAATACATTCCCTGTATTCTCATAAGGAGATATTTCTCCGGGAACTCGTGTCCAATTCGTCGGACGCGCTTGATAAACTGAAGTATCTGACCCTTACTGATGGGCAGTATAAAAAGCTCGTATTTGAGCCGCGTGTCGATATTGAATTTGATCAAAAAAACGGAAAAACTCTCACCGTATCGGATACCGGAATCGGAATGAATGCCGGGGAACTTGTCGAAAATCTCGGCACGATTGCAGGATCGGGAACGAGAAATTTTTTAGAGATGATGAGCGGGCGGCAAAAGGCGGACGCAAATCTCATCGGTCAGTTTGGTGTCGGTTTCTATTCTGCTTTCATGGTTTCGGATAAAATCGAGGTGATCAGTAGAAGAGCAGGCGAGGAGAGGGCCTATAAATGGATAAGTGACGGCAAGAATGATTTCGAGATAAAGGATGCCGACCGGGAACAGAATGGAACAACCGTTATCTGTTATCTGAGCGATGAGGGTAAAGAGTATGCAGACAGATGGCAGATTGAAGGCATTGTCCGAAAGTATTCAAACCATATACCGTTCCCCATATTTCTGCACTATGAGGAAAGCTCATCCGAGGGTGAGGGGAAGAATAAAAAAGAAAAAAAGGAGGCGAAGGTCGAGCAGATTAATGCGGCATCAGCCTTCTGGAAACGGCCGAAATCCGAGCTCACGCTAGATGACTATAACGAGTTTTATAAAACCATTGCGCATGACAGTGACGATCCTCTTCTAACCATTCATACCCATGCAGAAGGCACTCTTGAATATTCGACCCTTTTTTACGTGCCGAAAAAAGCTCCGGTTGACATGTTCTATGTGAATTACCGGCCTGGTGTGAAACTATATGTAAAACGGGTGTTCATTACGGATGATGACAGGGAGCTTCTCCCCTCATATCTGCGATTTATCCGGGGAATCATCGATTCGGAAGACCTGCCGCTCAATGTCAGCAGAGAGATACTGCAGAAAAACAGAGTGCTGTCAAATATACGAAATGCCTCGGTCAAGAAGATACTCGGCGAGATTGAAGAGCTTTCCGGGGATGATGAGAGGTATGAACAGTTCTACCGGGAGTACAGAATCCCTCTTAAAGAGGGTCTGTATCAGGATTTTACAAATAAAGACAAACTCATCGAGCTTATACGCTTTAAATCAACTGCAATAGACGGGCTCACGTCTCTTGCGGAATACAAGGACAGGATGAAACCGGATCAGAAGGGTATATACTTTATAACGGGTTCCGATGAAAAAACAGTGCGTGAATCACCGCTTCTTGAAATGTACAAAAAAAAAGGAATTGAAGTTCTCATCATGGACGATGAAATAGACGAGCTCATTATGCCTGCAGTCGGCACATACAGGGACAGTGTACTCAAATCGGTAAACAGAAGCAGCGCTGCTGAGGATTTTAAATCGGGTGAAACCAAACATGAAGATGTTCAGCCCGTTCTGGAAATAATAAAGGAGGTGCTGAAGGATGAAGTAAAGGACGTGAGGGTCAGTTCACGTCTCAGCGACTCGCCTGCATGTATAGTTGCAGACGAATCCGATCCCACAATAGGGATGCAGCGCATTATGAAGGCGCTCGGTCAGGGAGAGGGGGATGAAGCGAAGCCGATTCTCGAGATAAATCCATCTCATGAAATAGTAAAAAAACTGAAAACAGTCGAAGACCGGGCGCTGATTGAAGATATCAGTTGGGTGCTTCTGAACCAGGCTCTTATGATTGAGGGTGCAGAGGTTAAAAACCCGGCGCTTTTTGCAAAACGTGTGAACAGGCTCATGGCAAAGGCGCTTTGATGTCAGGTTAGATAGAATACAACTCTTTTTTTATTTTTCTTTCAGCGTTAAAGCATTAATGTTATTATTATTCGGATGCTCTGTGTCCGAATAATAGTGACAGCAGTATCTCTCATGAGAACATATGTGGATAAGAGTAGCCAAGGAGTAAAGAACGATGAAAAAAGACGAGGATGAAATTATCAAAGAGGTTTTTGATGATGCGATGGAACGGGCCTGGGAAGAGGCAAAGCTGCGCGATTTTGTAACGCTCTATCACATGTGGGAGAAAGGAGCAATTAGACCCTATACTACCTTTGAGGAATTGCTGAACAACTTCAATCAACACCATGAGAAGCTGAGGGACATGGAAGATAAGGAGTATTTCTCGCTTGAAAATCTTGTCGTCGAAGCAATATGCTGCTCTGCAAATGCAATGCCCTTCAGCGCCTGCGAAGACTGACCCTTCTTTAGATGCAGTCAAAAAATGATACCTTTACTTTTAACAGTTGGATTTATATATTTTATGTGATCGGTCGAATGTCACAAATAACTTACTAGAAGTTACTTAAAAGGCGGTCGGTATGAAATCTGTATTTGAAAAATTAAGAAAGCTTCAGGATGTTCTCCTCAAAGAATTCGAAATAGAGGATGAGCTTGATACTATTCCGAAAGAGCTGAACGAACAAAAAGGGCGGTTTCACAAGCTTGAACGGAGTTTTACCGAAAAAGAAGCTCTACTCGAAAGTAATCGAACAATGATCTCTCAGCTCAGCACAGAGAAGAAACAGCTTCTGACGAACAAGGAAAAATATGAAGGTCAGATTACGCTCATAAAAACACAGAAAGAGTATGAGGCAATCACCAGTGAAATTGCGCAGATCAATGAAAAACTCGAGAGTATCGAGGATGAAGAAACTTCCGCCACAAACGAGATAGAGACCCTTGAAAGCGCACTTGAAGAATTGAAAGAAATTATCAAAGAGCTCAAGGGGGATATCGGGAAAAACGAGAAGGAAGTAAAAAAGTTGAGCGATAAAAAGAAAAAGGAGCTCGACAGCTGCCTAAAAGAAAAGGATAAAATATCTGAAGGACTCGATGAAGAAGTTTTATATAAGTTTGAAAAGATCGTAAAAAACAAGGAAGGCATCGGCATCGTTTCAATAAAGAACAATGTATGTATGGGATGCAACATGCTGCTTCCTCCTCAGTTCGTAAATGATGTACGACGGGAGGATGAGCTGATTTTTTGTCCGAACTGCTCACGAATTCTCTACTATCAGGATGATGCGCAAAAAGCTGAAGAATTGGTTATTTGATCAGGTATACAATTGTCTGCTGAACTGTATATGATTTCGGGGGCATTGTTGAATACTGTATATATTGACGGAGGATCACGAAAAAATCCGGGGGAATCGGCAATCGGCATGGTCACCTATGATGATAGGGGAAAAGAATTGCTGAGAAAAGGTCGAAGAATCGGGGTTGCTACAAATAATGAAGCGGAATATACCGCCCTGATTGAGGCGTTGCAGTTTTTAGAGAAGAATCATCAGTTTAAAGAAGCAGTAATATACACAGATAGCCAGCTGGTGGTCAGACAGATGCATGGAGAGTACAGGGTGAAAAGCCAATCACTTACTCCGCTTTACAACCGGGCACGGTGCTTGAAGGAAAAACTGCCACAGGTCCGGCTGGTGCACATTGATAGAAATCGAAATAAAACTGCTGACTGGATTGTAAACCGGGTGCTTGATAATAAACCATACGCGGGGAAATAGCGCGGAGATACTCAGTCCAGCCAGGGATACATGTCGCTTATATCAAACCTGCAGCTTAACGGCGGCAATACAGAACGGTGCAGTTGAAACAAGAAACAGACCTGCGAAACGGTCGCGGGGAGACACGGTTTTTAAACCGTACTCTTTGAGGAAAGTCCGGGCTCCTAAAGGGCAGGGTGCTGGGCAACACCCAGGGGGAGTGATCCCACGGAAAGTGCAGCAGAAAATATACCGCTTCGGCTCTTGCGGCCGGGGCAAGGGTGAAAAGGCGAGGTAAGAGCTCACCGCCTGGAATGGTGACATTCCAGTGGCTTGTAAACCCCACCAGGAGCAAGGCCAAATAAACAGGCATATAGTAGCCCGCTAAGGCCTCACGGGTAGGTCGCACGAGGTGCATCGCACCCAAGATAGATGACCGTTGAAAACAAAACCCGGCTTACTGCAGGTCTGTTTCCTATTTCATCAATACCGAACCCGAAGTATGGGTATGCAGAAATGAAAATGTTGCAGTACACACTTATAAAAGATATTGAGCCGGAAAAAATTAAACCGTGCCCAGATGACTTTGCGATTGAGTACGACTCTCCAGGGGGGGAGCCTGAGACAGCACCCTCTCCAGCCTTTTATCCACCGATACTTCAAAAGGGACGGAAATACTACTATATCCTCATTGGAAAAGGTCACATCGATTACTATCTTCAAAAACATCTCCTGCTGCCATACGGCCTTGCGATTGAAATGTCCGGAAGTATGCAGGAGATGCTTCAGCATCTCATCCAGTTAAAAAAAGAACTGTACGGTTTTAACGCTGTTGAAAAAGCTTATGCACTGAAAAAATTTTTAGCGCTGAGGAAGAACAAGGAAAGCGACGCACCAGCACTGTTGGATATTCCGAATAGCAAGAGTATGCTACAGAAGTATCTTCTTCTCGCGGAAGTATCCGACCGTATCAAATCTCTTATTCTCATGGGTAAAGTAAGTGAGTTTACGGTGTTTGAAATCTTTCAGTTCGACAGGAATGAGTGGGACGATGTGGCTTTATTTGTAGGGTCACTTCCTATAGGCACGAGAAAACGAAATGAAGTTGTTACCATGCTGTTCGACATTACGAGAAGAGATAAAAAAAGCATCGAAGGTGTTTTGAATGCAGAAATGGTTACCTCGATTCTGAATTCTCATATAGACGCCCCGCAGAAAGGGGAGCAGGTTTATGAGTACCTCTATTCACTAAGATACCCACGTATACACGAATACAGGAAACGGTTCTTTCAGCTGCTTCAGGAGAGCGGTATTGAGCGCTTTGCGCACCTGGAAGTTCCCCGGGATTTTGAAAAGTGGCGCTTCAAACTCGGTTTTTCATTCAGCTCTTTTGATGAGTTCAGGAAAAAAGTTTTATATCTCAGTAAAACAGCAAATGCCCGCTCTATTAAAGAACTCTTTAACATGAGATCGCTGCACAGACAATGACCATGCCTCGAGCTAAGACAGGTTCTGATCGATTACATTGAGCATTTCATTGAGGTCTTTTCGTATTTCCTCGATAAATTCCATTCTACTGCTCTTTCGTCTTCCGAGTAAAACATCCCACAGCACATTTTTAGCGCCTGCGATGCTATACCCTTGTTCGTACATAAGTTTTTTTATCTGCCGGATAATAGATATATCCCGTTTCGTATAGATTCTATGACCGGCCCTATTCTTTACAGGCTGTAAAAAGGGAAACTCCTTTTCCCAGTATCGCAGAATATACGCCTTTACCCCTGTTTTTTCTGCTACCTCGCCGATTGTGAGGAAATTATTTTTCTCCGCTTCCGATTTTATTTTCTTCTCCATGAACAAGTCTCTTGATATTTGATATATGCCTTGTCACGACAGTAATGAAAATGAGAATTGCAAAAAACAGGGGGTATATACTTGCATGACCGTATACGAGAAACAGGGAAATAGATATAATGAAAGCCGTTACCGCCGAAAGTGAGCCCACCGATACATAATGCGTGATTGCTACAGCAGTGGCAAAGGTTCCCAGGGCAATACCAGTTGCGGCAGGATGCAGCGCCAGTGCGACCCCAAGCCCGGCGCTTACGCCTTTTCCTCCTTTGAACTTCAAAAACGGAGTAAATATACTGCCAAGTATAGCCGTACTTCCGATCAGTAATCTGAAAAGCAGGGCCGATTGGTAGAGGTTTGCCAGAAAAAAGGCGGCAGCAAAGGCCTTGCCTGCGTCAATAATGAGAACAGTGCATCCGAGCAGAACACCCTCAGTCCTGAAAACATTGGTAGCGCCTATGTTTCCACTTCCTGAATCGCGTACATCCCTATTTTTCACGAGTTTGATGAGCAGGTATCCGGTAGGAATGCCACCAATGATAAATGCGGTAATAAAGGGGTATATATTTAGCAGTACATTCATCTTTTTTTTAGTGTGACCAAAACTGGAACACCTTCAAAATGAAACCTTTTTCGTACGGCATTTATTAAATATCTCTTGAAATTGGTGTCTCCGCTTTCGATATGCCGCACAAAGAATTCGAATTCGGGAGGAGCAGTTTTTTTCTGCACTCCGTATTTAACCGCTGCTCTGTTCAGAGAAAGTGTGCCGAGAAAGTCATTGAGCTGCGAGGTTTTCACGCTTTTGTGATAATTATTATACACCTTTACAATATTTTTCAATAATATTATTTTATTATACCCCGTTTTTGCAGAAAGAGGAATTACATCTGCGAATGCTATGTGGGGAAAATAGTAGTAAATGTCCTGTATGAACTCGGTTTCATTCGGCGTGAAGATATCCCACTTGTTTGCAGCAATAATAAGCGCCTTTTTTTCACCTACGACAATATCGGCAATTTTTTTATCCTGGGAGGTGATTCCTTCGCAGGCATCGATAATAAGAAGTGAGATCGTTGATTTTTTTATTGCCTCTTTTGTTCTCACAAGACTGTAGTATTCGACGTTCTCCCGAATGCTTCTCCTTTTTCGCAGTCCTGCGGTGTCGATGAGGTTAATTGTATATCCTTCGTAATGAAGTATCTGTTCAACGCTGTCTCTTGTTGTGCCGGGAAGAGGTGTAACCAGAGACCTCTCCATATTTACGAGCAAATTGAGCAGGGAGGATTTCCCCACATTGGGTTTCCCGATAATCGCCACATCGATGACCCGGGACCCTCTGTCTGATATTATTTGTGCCGGACCCTTCACTGCTTTTTCTATTCTTTCCTCAATTTTTTCCCTGAGCAGGGAAATGTTTGTCCCATGCAGAGAGGAAACCGGTATAGGATCTTCGAAACCCAGAGTATAAAAATCGTACTGATTTTCGAGTAATATGCTGTTGTCGGCCTTGTTTAGTACCAGGATAACAGGTTTGCCGCTTTTTCTCAACAGTTCGGCGATTTCAAAATCTTCTGCACTCCAATCGCGTATGTCGCAGGTGAATACAATAAGTGAAGCCTCCTGAATAAGTCGTCGATTAAACAGTTGTGAAGCGGCATGAATGTCGTCAATGCCCTGTGTAAATCCAGCAGAATCCGCCAGGTTTACTCTGATTCCACCGAATTCAAGGGGCTCAAAATTTATATCCCTGGTAACCCCGGGCTCGGGTGCAACTATTGCCTTTCTTCTGTCAATGAGCCTGTTGAAAAGTGAAGATTTTCCCACATTCGGTTTTCCGACAATGGCTACTGTAGGTATACTGGAGGATTTTTTATACATTCTGTCTGAAATAGTCTTCAAGAAAATTAAAACGGCCGATCATTTCATCCCTGATATACCTGCTGACATCCTGCTTGAGTGAGAAATTAAGTGCTGTCTCGGCCAGCTTTTTTGCGTCATCAATAGATGAGTTCAGAATTATGTTTTTCACAATAGGAATGCGCATTGTGCTCATACTGAGACGGCGGTATCCGAGCCCAATAAGGAGCAGGCTGTACAGGGGGTCACCTGCCATCTCACCGCAAATACTGAGTTTGATTCTCCTGATGCTTGCAATTTCTTGAATTTTTTTTAAAAGCCTGAGAATGGCCGGGTGACCGGGATCGAAATCAGCTGCGACCATTTCGTTTCCCCTGTCAACAGCGAGTGTGTACTGGATAAGGTCATTGGTGCCGACACTTATAAAGTTCACGAATTTACTGATTCTATCTAAAAGTAGAACACTTGCAGGAGTTTCGACCATAATACCGAGTCTGATGTTTTCATCAAACGGGAGTTTCTCCTGAGCCAATTCATCCTTGCACTGACGTACAATATTGTTAATTTGCAGAAGCTCATCCACATCATTGACCATCGGAAACATGATGCACGCTTTGCCGAAGTATGCTGCACGAAGTATGGCTCTGATCTGCGCTTTCAGTATGTCGGTATGGACGAGTACGAACCGGGTCCCGCGCAATCCTAAAAAGGGGTTTGCTTCCTCATTTTCCTGCAGATACTCAGGTTTTTTATCACCGCCTATATCAACGACCCGAATCGTAACGTCATAAGGAGCTATTTCTTTGACTATCTTTCTATAAATATTGAACTGCTCTTTCTCGTCGGGCACAGCTGTCCTGTTGAAGAATATGTACTCGGTTCTGAAAAGCCCGATACCACTGCAGCCGCATTCCTTTACCAGAAGGAGCTCTTCTTCCAGATCCATATTAGCCTGAAGAAGAATTTTTTCTCCGCCTTTTAAGACGCAGGCCTTTTTCTCATTTTTTTTCAAATTCTTTTCGTAGTTAATCTGACCTCTTTCCTTTTTGGTGTAGAGGAGCTCGGTGCCCTTCTCCGGATCGACAATGACCATCCCCACATTGCCGACTACAATGATCCTGGTGCCGGTTGTAGTGAACCTTGTAATATCTTTGACACCGGTCACGGCTGGAAGTCTGATATCCCGTGCCATAATCGCCACATGTGAGGTGCGCCCGCCTATTTCAGTGACGAATGCCTTGACCTTTCTCTTATAAAAGGCGACGATTTCAGGGGGGGAAAGTGTATGAGCGACAATAATGACATCTTTTATATCATCAGGAAATTCAAGCTCGACACTGCCTAAAAGATTTTTCAATACATTTTGCCCCATCGAAATGACATCCGGAGCCCGTTCCCTGAAATAGTGATCTTTTGAAACAAGGAGTTGATCTGCCATCTCCTGGATTACCTCATTGAAGACCCACTCGATATTTATGTAACTCTCAGTTACTTTTTCCGTCACCTTTTTCTTGACAAGCGGATCTTCAATCATCAGAAGCGCTGAATCAAGATATTCCTTTTTTAAAGCGGATTGATCCTGATCGATTTCGTTCTTGAGATCGAGAAGCTCGTCTTTCGTTTTCATCAAAGCATTGTCGAGCTTCTCCAGTTCGCTCTTGATGGAAACACTGTTTTTTTTGATTTGGTACTTTGGAATGAATAGGTTGGACTTCAGCAGCACAACTGCCTGGCCGATTGCAATTCTACCTGATGCAGGTATTCCCTTGAATAACTTTTCCATTACTTCCTCTCTCAGGGACAATTGAAGTGAACCGGATGTCTTGCTTTGACTCTTTTAAGTAACTTCTCGCGAAGTTACTTTATGATATTCGGTTCCCTGGGAACGTAAACCACTTTTAAGTAACTTAAAATATTTTTAATACTCGGCCGCGAAGCAGCTGCTTTGATATAATATATACGATTTTTTCTGCAGGAACAATTGCCATTACGGTAAATTCTCTTTAAAAATAACGGGTCTTTGTGTATACTTCTAAGTAACATCAAACAGAGGAGTAACGATCGTGAAGCGGCTTATCCCGTTTCTTGCAGTACTTGTTGCAGGGTTTGTGTTTTTTTCATTTCTTTCCCGAACAGGGGATATGGGCAACCGTACAGTAATCTTTTATGAACAGGAAAAAAGAGACTGTTCGGTTATTGCAAAAGAGCTGGAAAATCGGCTCAAGGAAGACGGCCGCAGTGTTTCATTGCACGGTTTTGATCCCACGCAAATCAATTACTATGTACTCTCGAATCCGGGCTCCTGTTATATTACGGAAATGCCGGTATCCTCACCGCTCTTTTACCTTCAGGAGAAGAAGGCCTTAATAGCCAAGGTTTTCGTCACCGTACTTACCAATACTCAGAACAGCGGTATTTCCGGAAAAACGTTTGATACAACTCTAAAAAAACAACGGCTTTCGGATGCAGAAGTGCTGCGGAGAATTTCTAAAGGCAGGATGAATTCCGGCATTATCTCTTTTCAGAATCTGGATTTCAGTATACGTCCGGTTGCAGTGGATGGTGTTTTTCCAGACCTCGATTCCATCAGACAGGGAAGATATGAAAAAATTTACAGAGCCTATGTGTACAAAGACATGAATAAAACACCATCTAACGCGGATCCTGTCGATACAATTGACAATGCCTGGATACAAAAGGCGTTCTCTCTTATTGCCGGCGGCGATATAATGCTATCACGGGGTACGGCAAAATATATTGCAAAATACGGCCCCGACTACCCCTTTGAAGGGATACAGGATGAAATCCGAAAGTATGATATTGCTTTTGCAAATCTCGAATCGGTGATTTCTTCAGGCGGCAGGCGGTTTTCACCCAATAAAGGCATCTATTTCCGCGCAGACCCCGCCGTTGTCAACGGGCTTGTATTCAGCGGATTTGACGTGTTTTCACTTGGAAACAACCATGCTTTCGACTGGGGCGTCGATGCGGTCCGGGACACAATGCGGTTGCTCCGCGAAAACGGTTTGAAATATACTGGTGTCGGTAGTACAGAAGAAGAAGCATTTAAACCTGCGGTGATGAATGTAAGGGGCACGACGGTAGCTTTTATTTCATTCAACGATGTATACCCTTTTATGGTGCACGAGAGCCGGCCAGATGCAATGCAGACACTTTCACTGAATGACACTCTTTTGCAACAAAAAATCGAGAATTTGCAAAGCCGGTACGATATTCTTGTTGCCTCTGTACACGCAGGTGCCGAATATATAAATGAACCCGAACCTGAAAAGGTTAGAAAAATGAGACAACTCATAGATTACGGGACGGATATCGTACTCGGTACGCATCCTCATGTTATACAGGGAATAGAGATCTACAACGGCGGTCTTATTGCATACAGCCTCGGTAACTGCGTCTTCGACCAGTCATGGTCTGATGAGACGGGCACCGGCATGCTGCTCGAAATATCCTTTATCGGGGATAAACCGTTGTACTACAGACCCCGTATCATAGTAATAGACCATACACAGGCGAGATTGCTGAATTTAATAACAGCCAAGCCGCTTATTTCTTCACTGTATGTGGGGAGTCAAAAGGATGAATACATCAAAAACTAAGTACATTGTTCCATTTGTACTGATACTTCTACTCGGTATATACCAGGCATTGCTTTCATTCAACTACCTCCCTTTTATCGTGGGAAGCGAGGACATACAGATAGCTCTGTTTCTTCTCATCGCCCTATACCTGTTTATTCTTTCAATGGATGTGCAGAGAGTCATTCGTAGAACCCATGACCTGAAGGAAAATATCGAGATCAAACTGAACCCGGAAAAACTTGAGGAGATACCATATTCTGAGAGTATTAAAAACGGAACCCTCTGTAAATTTCTCATCGGAATTCAAAACTTTTTTCAGAAAGCCGATTCTGCGGATGACGTATTGAAAAAACTACTCGTTTCAGCCTCCAGGATAACGCACTCCGAGCGAGCATCGATTATGCTCCATAACTATAAAAAGGACGAACTCTACATTTATAAAACACTGGGCTGGAAAAGCAATGAGATAAAGTTAGTGAAGAATATGAGAAGTAAACCCGGTGAGGGAATTGCCGGAAGGGTTTTCCTCGATGAAAAACCTCTTTCCGTGAGCGGAGATGAAATCGGAGATACTATGGACTTTAAAGAAAAGTACAAATCCGAAACTTTCATCTCACTCCCCCTGTACTCAGGGAGCAGAGTTATCGGCGTGCTCAATTTGACCGAGAAACGGGATGGACGTTACAGGCCGACGGAAAAGGATGTTTTAACCTTTATTACGAATGAAGTAGCATTGAAGCTCGCCTGTTTGAAGGTCCCTTTCGAAAAACAATAACAGGACGTATGCCATTTTTTAATCTCCTCTTTACTACAATTGAACAATCAGTTATTTTAATGGTGCGCAAAACTATCCTGAGTATTTATAATCTCATTACCGGCATATATCACCTATGAAACTTCTCAATAAAAAATTCCTGATATTATACAGCACAGTAATTCTTATTGCATCAGTGCTATCATTTTTTTTTCTGCTTAATGCTCCGATACAGGGAAGGACGGCTGCGACGACTTTCATGATCAAGCAGGGGGGAAGTGTTACTTCCGTTGCCGAAGAGCTGAAGGGTGCGGGTCTAATTCGTTCAAGGCTACTATTCATTACCCTGGTAAGACTGCAAAGAGGCACAGGCAGTATCAAGTCCGGTGAATACAGCATCGAAATAAAAAGTAAAACCTCCGATATCATTGATAAAATTATCAGAGGCGAGGTTGTGACGCAGAAGTTTACCGTTCCCGAAGGCTTGTATATTCAGCAGATTGCAGATCTGCTGCAGAAAAAAGGTATAGTATCAGCTGACAAGTTCATTGAAGCATGCAGCAGCAGAGATCTTCTTGAAAAATACCATATTCCATTCAACAGTGCGGAAGGTTTTCTATTTCCCGATACATATGTAATTGCAAAAGGTCTCAGCGCTCGCAGCATTGCCGAAATTATGATACAGAGATTTTTCGAGGGACTCGACCGTATTATGCACAATACGTACAGCACCGAAGAACTGAAACGTGTTGTTATTGTTGCATCGCTTGTTGAGCGCGAAGCTAAAGTAGACAGTGAGAGGCCCATAATTGCAGCCGTATTTTACAATCGTCTAAAAAAAAATAAAAGGCTCGAATCATGCGCGACGGTTCAGTATATACTCGGAAAACCGAAGGAGCGTCTTCTTTTCAGCGATTTAGAAATTAAATCTCCCTACAATACGTATCTGCATACCGGTCTGCCACCGGGTCCGATTGCAAACCCGGGTATAAAATCCATTCAGGCCGCTATATCTCCGGCTGAGGTGGATTATCTCTTTTTTGTTTCAAAAAAAGATGGAACCCATTATTTTTCATCGACCTACAGGGAACACCTCGATGCAATCGAAAAATACAACAGGTCAAATGTCATTGGCCATCACATGAGCTGAACAGTTTACTTAACTCTGGAAGAATAAAGGCCGTGGGTTTCGGACAATTAGTTTACAGCACAAATACCGATTCACATGGGAATTGGGAAAAACCATAACTCGACATACCATTTCTGTATTAAACAGTAAATGGTACAGTCGGGTAGAGTGAAAGCGTTGTATATACCTGAAGATAAAATCCATGAAATAAAAAACAGGGTCAATATAGTCGATGTAATCGGAGAGTTTGTCCAGCTGAAACCATCCGGTAAAAACTACAAGGGGCTCTGTCCCTTTCATTCGGAAAAAACACCTTCCTTTATCGTCAGTCCCGCGAGGGGAATATTTCACTGTTTCGGCTGTGGAGTGGGGGGCAATGTTTTCAATTTTCTCATGAAGCTCAAGGGTATAGGTTTTCCGGAAGCGGTGAAACTACTCGCCGACCGGGTCGGGATTTCTGTCCATACAGAGACAGGGATGAGTGAGAAAAGACGCCACGAGGCGGATGCTCTATATAAAATTCTTCAGGAAACAGCAGTTCTGTATCAGAAAAACCTTTTATCCAGTACAGGCGCGTACGCTCGTAAATACCTAAAAGAGCGGTCGGTTACTGCACAGATGGTGCAGGACTTCCATATCGGGTATGCATCTGATAGCTGGGACAGCGTTCTGGTCGCCATGCAGGGGCACGGGTTTACATCCGAGCAGATTGAAGAGGCGGGCCTTGTTGTGAGGAACAAGCGGGGGACCGGGTTTTATGACAGGTTCAGAAATAGAATCATGTTTCCGATACAGGATAGTATAGGGAGGTTTATCGGATTTGGGGGACGCATCCTGAATACTGAGCGGCAAGATGTACCTAAATATATCAATACAAATGAGAACAGGCTGTTTCATAAGGGCGCACATCTTTATGGATTTTTCCAGGCCGAAAATTCAATTCGTAAAGAGGGCTGTGTTTTTATCACGGAGGGATATATTGATGTTATACGAATGCATGAACAGGGATTTACAAATACACTCGCACCGCTCGGAACCGCATTGACCGACCAGCAGATATCTTTGATACTGCGGTTCACAAGCACCGTATATCTAGTATTCGATCCTGACCTTGCCGGAATGAATGCTGTTCTGAAGAGTTCATCGCTTCTACATAGCCGGGGGATCGATCCAATCATCATTCACCTCCCATCAGGTTTCGATCCGGGAGACTTTTTCGATACATATTCGGCTGCCGATTTCAAACTCCTCCTCGAAGACCGGATAAGCGGGTTGGATTATATTGTTAATTCTTTTATTGACAGTAAAAAAAGATACACTGCCAACGAAAAAATTGTTATTTTACAGACGCTGTCAGAATACTATACCAGAATGGCCGACGAAATACTTAAAGAGGATTTTTCACACAAAGTCGCTGCAGCACTGAAAACGGATGCGGATTTGATTAAACGAAAGTTCTCTCAGTTTACGCGGAAGAAGGTCATAGACACACAACCTTCCACCCATCAGCGGATCAGCACTATTGATACTGAGCTCCATTTACTTCTGCTCATCATTAACAATCCGGAGCTTTTTCAAATAGCAGGGACGCGTCTCGATGAAAGTTATTTTAATGGAAAATGGACGAAAAAATTGTGGAATGCCATTAATGGTATGTGCGATGTAAAAGGGTGGAATGCAGCTTCTGTTTTTACTGTCATCCAAAACGATACATTCAAGGACTACTTGAGTGGTAGACTTCTCGAAGAATCACTGAACTACAATCCGAAAGAACAGCTTATTGATTATGTAGCAAAGCTCAAGGAAATCAAGTTAAAGAAACATCTTGCTGATATAAATCAAAGGCTGAAAACAGCGGAACTGGAAAACGATGAGAAGTGTATAACCGGGTTGATAGCCGAAAAAAATACATTTCGAAACGAGCTCGATAAGCTCAGAAGTTTGCGCTTGAACAAGGATCGCCTGCAATAATCCTGCGAGGGGGATCAGCATATGAATCAATGATTTTCATTTTGGCACATATGACATCAAGTCTTGAGTTGAGGGAGTTTGAAATTGTCCGATATGAAAAGCCTGCCTGAGATACAACAGCTTCTAATAGCAGCTTCAGCACAGAACAACAGCATCACCTACGATCAGATAAATGAATCTCTGCCTATTTCGCTCGTCAGCTCCGAAAAAATCGACGAAATTTTTTCACTTCTCATCAAACATAACATCAATATCGTAGATAGGCTGGAAGAAGAGGATGAGGATGAACAGCTGGATGTTCTCGAGACCGATGATGAGACGGAAACTTCTCAGGAGATCGATGAACAAAAGATGATCAACTCCGATGTCTGTTCTCATGTCGATGATCCGATCAGGCTGTACCTGAAGGAAATCGGAAGAGTCAATCTTCTCACCGCTGAGGAAGAGGTCAGGCTTGCGAAGCAGATAGAAAAGGGAGAGAAAATTATTGAAAATGCTTTATTTCAATCAAATATTTTCATTCGGGAAATACAGAAAACGGTTGACCGTATAAAGAAAAAAAAACTCGATATACAGCAGCTTATCGAGCACCAGAGGTTTTACAATGTCACGACGGAAAACCGAAGGAAGTTAAAGCGCAAGTTTTACACACTCGAGAACGCCCTCGGACAGATGGAGAGGCTGCATAAGTCAGGGCAGGGTGACAAGCAGTTTGAGAGCTCCTGTAAGGAAATGGTAAAAATATTCAAGCGTGCCAGCCTCAATAAGGAAGAAATCACCCGGATAGTACGAAGAATAGAAGAAGTATACAAGCAGGCCCTTGGACATGAAGAATCTTTGAAAAACATCGAAACACGGACTGGAATGTCAGTTGGCGAGATAAAAACAATAAATACTCGAATTGAACGTGGTAAGGGCATAGAAAAAATAAAGAAGACCTACTTTCCCTATGCGGAGGAGATAAAACAAATATATGTACGTATTCAGGAAATCGAGAATAAGCTGAAAAGAATTGAAGTTGAATCCGGAGAAAACCTGCCTGGGATAAAAAGCATATATGAAACGATCCAGCACGGCAAATGGACACTGAACAGTGCAAAGGATAGGCTGATTCAATCGAATTTGAGACTGGTTGTGAGCATTGCAAAAAAATATACAAACAGAGGCCTGCATTTTTTTGATCTCGTGCAGGAAGGAAACATCGGCTTGATCAAGGCGGTCGAGAAATTTGAATACAAGAAGGGCTATAAGTTCAGCACCTATGCCACATGGTGGATCAGACAGGCAATTACACGTTCCATATCGGATCAGGCGCGTACCATTCGAATCCCCGTTCATATGATTGAACAGATCAATAAGGTAATCAAAGAATCGCGACAGCTCATGCAGATGTACGGACGTGAACCAACAACCGAGGAGATCGCCCAGCGGCTCGGGTGGAGCCCGGCTCGTGTTAAGGGGATTCGGAGTGTCGCCCGTGACCCTATTTCACTGGAAACACCGATCGGTGATGACGAGGAAACCCTGCTCGGAGATTTCATCGAGGACCGCGACTCAGACAATCCCGCTACGAAAACGTCCTATGCACTTCTTCAGGAATTGATAAGTGAGGTTCTGGATACACTCCCCGAGAAAGAGCAGAAAGTTTTGAGGATGAGATTCGGTCTCGACGATGGTTACTCCCACACCCTTGAGGAGGTAGGGTATGTATTCAAAGTAACCAGGGAACGGATACGTCAGATAGAAGCAAAAGCGCTGCGCCGCCTGAAACATCCCACAAGAAGCAAAAAATTGAGAGATTATCTTGAAA
>CAZGJW010000031.1:0-25786 GCA_964525675.1 uncultured Spirochaetota bacterium | reverse complement strand
CCGATTACTGCAAGTGATAAAAAAGCTAAAAACATTTTATCTCCGCATCGCGAAAGTAATATGATGATACACACAGGTAAAAGTCAAACTATTTGTCTCAGTGTATATGATGACATGAAAAGGAGCAGCAAAGATTATGGTATACCTTATTCGCCACGGACTTACACAATGGAACACGGGAGGGTTTTTTCGGGGAACACATGATGTACAGCTCAGTGAAGAGGGGCGCAGACAGGCGCACCTGCTTGGAAAATATCTTGCCGGAGGGTCGAAGAAACAAAAGGGGGCAATAATCTACACATCACCACTCTCCCGCGCGCGTGAAACAGCCTCTATTATAGCCGGGTACACGGGAAGCAGGGTTGTTTCCGATGACAGGCTGATAGATGTGGATTTCGGAAACTGGCAGGGAAAAGATGTTTCCCAGATCAAAGAAAAGTACCCTGAACAGTACAGGATCTATAAGAAAAATCCGGAAAAAGCGGCATTCCCCGGCGGCGAAACCCTTCAGGAATGCTTTCAAAGATGCACGCAGAGGCTTTTCGATCTTGCCCCAAAGAACGATACCGAAACTGCTATGCTTGTTTCTCACAGGGTAGTTTTGAAGCTGTTATTGATCGGTGTTCTCGATCTCCCCCTTTCTGCATTCTGGAAAATCCAGCTCGATACCTGTTCTATAAGCACGGTCGGCACAGGCGATGGGACGTTTGTCATAAAAAAGATAAACAGCACCTGCCATCTCACTGAAGGTCTTGACTTTACACGCGACTTCTAGTATGCACGCGATACGTAACGAATATATGACCAATGGTGCAGCCCTGTGCCTTAAAACATGCCGTATGCAACACCTTCTATCTGCTGATAATTTCAAATTGAAAGCCCGTACATGAGACGCAGTATCAAGAGGATATGAAGAGGGCCGTCGCTTCTGCGCTCACATCGCCGTCGTTTCCGGTACACACGGAGACAGTGCGTATTTTTTTTCCTTTGATCTCGGCAATGCTGCCCCTGAATTCCATTTTCTCATTCACATAAACAGGTTTTTTAAACCGTATCTCAAATTTTGCCGTAACCGCTATTATGTTTTTTTGCAGGCATGCCTTTGCCATCACCTCGTCCAGGAGCATCGATATGAACCCGCCGTGCACAATAGAATCGTACCCCTGCATGAACTGCTTGAATGTATAAAATGTGTATACTTCATTACGCCTGTTATCGTACTGAAAATCAAGCTGTAATCCATTTTCGTTTTTTTTACCGCACACATAACATCCCTCATAGTCGGGAGAATAATCGATAGTCACCCGCAAACTCCTTTCATGCCAGGCTCGACCTGCGCCCGGTCTGATTTTCTTTTATCGAATTACCAGAACCTTCTTCACGTATCTTTTTTTATCGATCCTGATGATAATAAAATATACCCCCCTGACTACATTTCGTCCGCGCTTATTCGTGCCGTCCCATGTTATAAGGTGTGCGCCCGGATTGTCTTTCTGGTTATACAGGGTGGCAATAAAGTTTCCTCCAACATCGTATACCTTTATCCGCACATCGGCACTGTCACTCAAAAACAGGTTTATGAACGCCAGGTCTCCCTTTGCTGGATTGATGACGTTGTTTCTGATGGTAACCCGCGCAGCCTGCTCATAAATGACATTCCATCTCCAGGGCACGCTCCCTCCGAGATTTTCCGAACCGTCTGAATAATAACGCACCCCGTCGATATCGACGAGGAACCGAACTACAGCTCCCTCGACAATCTCCGTGTCGTTTTCAGGGATCATTGCGGTCCAGTTCTTTCCCGACCCGGTTGTGAGGACACGCCGGTCAGAGCTGTTTCCCGTTGAAATCCCGTCCGGGTCTTCACCCACATCGTACCACACGGTAACGAAGAGAGCATCAAACTGAAGGGTAATCGAAATGGTGATGTTCGTATCGAGAAGAGTCGAATTGCTGTCCGGATCGGAGAATGTGTTCGCACCGTCGGAAACGATAATCTTGCTTATAAAGTTCGATCCGGCGCCGCTGATATCGATTTCAGGCCCCTGTGGCGCAGCATTCAAGGCCGCGTCCTTGATACAGGTCGTCCCGCCGGCCTTGATACCGAGACCGGAGGGATTGTCGTCCCCCGGACCGGACCACAGATCGGGAAGTATAAGTGAGGGACCGGTACCTAAAACGATATTCACATTCTCGTCACCCGCAGTACCATCACTCAGGCTGCTCCCCGTTCCAAAGGTATCCCCGTATGCGCTGTTGAGAAGCACAAAATCCGAAGAATCGCTGCAGCCGAGAACCACCGGTTCGCTGAAACTTGCAATAATGTAATCGCCCACATCTATGTCGTTCTGGTCTGCATCGACAATTACCGCAGTGAGCAGTACGGGCCCCGCTTCGTCAGAGGTTGTGACCGTTTCACCGGTCAGCATCTCGTTTGGAGGGGCACTCGCATCAACAATACTGGTAGATCCGGGTGTATAGGATGTTAACGGAACCGCATCGGTATCGTAGCTGCTTTTTTCAGTGAGCAGGAGTGTCAGCGTGCTGATACCCACAGCGCCGTAATCAGCCGCAGCAATGGTGTAGCCGGCAACCGTTATGCAGTCCAGCCCGTCAGCAGAGCTTGGGTCCGTGATTGTCACGTTTTCACTGAAGCCGATTGAAAGCCGGTCGATGTGGCCGTCTAGATCGCTGTCCTGGGTTTGAATGGATGTAAACGCAGGCGGCGCGCTGTCCTGTTCTGCGATATCGCCTGCGACATAATCTGTCCCGCCATTCAGGATATTTCCTGCTAGGTCGGCAAAACTGATTCCAGAACTGGTGAGCTGCGGCAGATCTCCAGTATCAAAACCGGTTTCATCGAACTGGATGTAAGCAATATCGTTGTTGTTCCCCCCGGGCAATATATCGTCACGTATATAGTCGAGGCCTGAAACCGAATGAGTTGCTACAACAAAACCGCCGAAGCTGACGTCCCGCATGTTTTCAGAAAATGCAAGCCGGTAATGGTCTATTCGTCCATCTGAATCGTTATCGATTGTCTGGGCATTTCCAACAATCGAAGGGCTTACAGTATCGACGTTAATATTCCTGTTGAAAGCAAGCGAGCCGGGTGCCCCTGGCGAAGGCAGTGTCAGAATTGCATTATTACCAGCCAGGTCCCTGATTGTCGCGCCGTTTGCATCGAGAGAATTAGTTGCAACGTAATCGAGATCGGTTTTATTGTCACCGACCAGAATGGTGTAATCGAACCGCAGTGTGCCGGTACCGGACCCTGCGCTGTA
Source organism: uncultured Spirochaetota bacterium (assembly GCA_964525675.1). Lineage (GTDB taxonomy): Bacteria > Spirochaetota > B62-G9 > B62-G9 > DRHN01 > CAYSRJ01. The sequence continues at coordinate 22,502 of CAZGJW010000031.1, read as the reverse complement.
ACTGTCGTATTGATCCGCACCGTCCATGTCAAGATAAAGGCGCGGTGTCCCACCGGCTACGTACACCGTCTCGGTGAAGGAGACGGTTACCTGTATGACCTTTCCGGCATTATAGTAACCACTTGCCGTTATTGAGCTCACATTGCTGACCTGTGGCGCTGTCGTATCGATGACTATATTTTTATTTGCGCCAAGTGAACCGGCTGTACCCGGAGAAGGCAGCACTAGACTTGCAGGTAATCCTGAGCCTGAATCGTTGATTGTACCACCGTTCAGGCCGAGTGCGTTTGTCGATGTGTAATCGAGATCCGACGATGTATCCCCGGCCTGAATGAGGTAGTCGAAATTCAGGGTTGTTGTTCCCGTTCCACTCGTATAGTTTGCGTACCGATCGGTTGTTCCTGTTTCGAGGAGTATGCGCGGTGTTCCCGTGACATCGACGGAAGCGTCAAAATTGACGGTTACGGTGATTGTCTGACCGGCCCGGTAACTCCCGTTGATATTGGTTGCGCTAACCCCCGTTACCGAGGCTGAAAAACTGCTGTGAAAAGGCAGTATAAAGAAAGCCGCAGACACCACACAGAAAAGGCATATCTTTCTCATAAACATTTTTCGGCCTGAGTTAACCGGCCTGTTCTTCCCTGTTTTTGCGCATACTCTTACAAAAATCAATTTATTCCGTCTCTCTTAAAATTCTATCAAGCCGCTCTTTCAGCTCGATCATCGTGATAATCGTCTCTCTCAGGCGGAGCGCCCTGGTATTTTTCGAATCTATTTCGAGCACCTGATTTACAACTGCGAGCGCCTCTTTATACTGCTTTTCATTGAACAGCTTCAGCGCCCTGGTCAGCAGGACCTCTATTTCCGCTTCCCGCTGCTTCTTCTTCGATTCACCGAACGAGTAGGTCAGCGAGATGCTCATTATATTGTAGAAGGCGAGGGTCGGTGTGTACGACGCGTTGATCTGCAGGTCACGTCGCCTGTATCCGATGCCGAACGAGAACATGGGGTTTGTTTTTACCTGCGCGCCTCCCTCTAAAAAAAACGTCTTCTTGAAATCATACTCAACGCCTACTGCGCCGAATACAGGCTCATAAAAGGGTACGGCAAGCTCCCCTGTAATCAGAAGATGCCGGATAGGCCGGTAGGAAATGCCCGTATGTATCTGAATGGGAAGCTTTTCTATGTACTGGGAAAAACCGATGTTCTTCAGCGCAAATCCGAATGACAGGCTGTCCTCAGGCCCGACATAGGTTTTAAATATATCGGTGTTCTTGAGCACACCGAGATCAACGGCAAACAGTGCAAAGCTTTGATCTGAAACGAGGTCATCCGGAACGTGATTGTAATAAACCTTGAAATTGCCCCCGACCGACAGATTCAGCCGGGCGACCCTGTAACCCGCATTGACGATACCAAGACTTTGCGACAGGTTGAATGTTCCCTGGTCTGAACCGAGGATGTCATAGTAGGTAAAGGGGAGGTAGAGGTATGTGAAGCCGGCACCAAAAAAGTATTTTCCCCTGGCACTGCCGGTGAAACGCATGGATTCATAGTTGACATCCGCTATCCATTCCTGGTGAAGAAGCGCTATCCGGTAAATACCGCTCGTATCTCCTGCCGCAGGGTTTGAATCCATATAAAAGATATGGTCTGAAAGAGCCGCTACGGCGCCGCCAAGGCTTAGAGCCCGTGAACCGTAAATCATACTGAACATCGGCGGCCCTGCTTCACCGGTATAACTGAAGGCGGCTGAAAAACTGAGCAAGAGCAACACCAATATGAAAGAAACAGTCTTCAGCACGCCCAAATCACCTCGGTTTAATCTTTATCATTAAATATAACACAGCCGCACTCGCTTCTCTTTCACACAGTGTAATAATAATTGCTGTTTTTTTCACCTCTGTTCAGGCAGGTACACGTAAGGAAGTCTCATATACTATACTTATCGGATTATAAGTGTTTCTATTCTCGCGGTATCGGGACTGCCCCGGTATTCGTACTCCTCTTCTGCTCTCCCGAACATCAGTTTGAATAAGACCCTACCTTCAACCGATTTATGTATACAGTATCGGGCAATAATCTCGAGGGCTGTACTGAGGTTCGACTGTCTTTCGTCCCATTGCAAAAGCGCGTACGGGCCTGCCGGTTCCACAACTCTGAGAGTGACGTTTCCCCATGTAAGCTTTTCAAGAAACTCGTTTTCCTGCTGATTCTTTCCGACAATGAGCTTGCATGAATCGGAAATCCTGAAGTGCCTGCCGTATTTCAATATGACAAGATCAGAAATGCCGACATCATTGCTGTGCGAAACGAGATCGTCGAAGCGGACTTTGAAATTTTTCTCCGTCACGCGGCAGCCGCCCGCAGGCGAGGGGTACTCCTCAATCCCGAACTGTTTTGCGAGAGCCATCTGCCTCTTTCTTCCGCGGCCGGAAATGTCAAATAAATGCTCACGCTGCACCCACCCTTCCCGCTCCGGTATCGTGGACTGTAATAGTCGTGCAGAAAGTGGCCTGAGGAGTATGCCGGCAAGCCCACTTTTTTTCTCGAGCATCATCATTACATCCGGACGCTGTGTCATCGGACGCTGACCGAGCACTTCACCGGTCGCAACGAAATCCGCACCATGACTTTCCATGAGTTCCCGTGCCTTCCGAAAAAAGAGAAGCTTACAGTCAATGCACGGGTTGACGCTGCTCCCGTAGCCGAAATGAGGGTGGAGGATCGCATCCGTATGCTCTGGAGAAACGTCGATATGGAGGAGCGGAACTCCCCTCGTGTTGTCCCGGACCGGAAAAGATTTCAAATCCTCGAACTTTGGGAGGGTAAACCAGGAATAGTAGTGAAGGCCGGTAACTTCGAGCCCTTCCCTCTTCAAAATTTCAACTGCAAGGCTCGAGTCGAGGCCGCCTGATGTAAGCACGATAACTTTTCTCATTCACGAACCCCTTATTATCCGATCCTCCATTCAGACATCCTGGAAGGTAAAAAAGGTGTATGGCGGGTATTTCCTGCCACACACCTTGTTTCAACTCGTTAGAATGAAATGTATTTTAATGCAAGCGTTTTCTTAAAAAAGCTTCCAGATGAATCCGGGCAGCTCCCGCAAAAAGGGCACCATTACGAGCGAAATGACGCTCATCAGCTTAATGAGGATATTGATCGACGGACCCACCGTGTCCTTCATGGGATCGCCGACCGTATCGCCGACGACTGCCGCCTTATGCGCCTCAGATCCCTTTCCACCGACATTTCCTTCTTCGATAAACTTCTTGGCATTGTCCATGGCGCCGCCGGAGTTTGCATATTGAATCCCGATGATTATGCCGGTAGCAATAGCACCGATGAGTGTACCCGCAAGGGTGATCGGACCGAAGAGCAAACCGATAATCAAAGGCGTCAGGATGGCGATTGCGCCTGGAAACAGCATGCCCCTGAGCGCCCTTCCTGTGGCTATATGCACGCAGGTGGCGGAATCAGGCTCGGCCTTTCCCTCCATGAGGCCCTTGATCTCTCTGAACTGTCTTCTCACCTCTTCAACCATGTCGAAGGCCTCTTTCTGCACAGCTTCAAAAAGCAGGGAAGAGATGAGAAAGGGAAGCATTCCTCCGATTAAAAGGCCTACAATTACCTTGATCGATGATAGCGCGAGCTCCTCTTCGTGAATACCGGTTGAAACAATGTACGCGGCGAGCAGGCCGATTGCAGCATACGCAGCAGAGCCAATGGCAAATCCCTTGCCGATGGCGGCGGTGGTATTTCCGACCGAATCGAGCTTGTCGGTGATTCCCCGCACGTTCTCTGGAAGCCCGGCCATCTCCGCTATACCGCCTGAATTGTCTGCAATAGGCCCGTAACTGTCGACGGACACGATCATTCCGGTTGTCACGAGCATACCGAAAGACGCAATCCCAATACCAAGCATGCCCGCATTTGCGTATGCAATAATGATTGCGAAAACAAGCGCGATAACAGGTATAAAGGCGCTCTTCAATCCGAGTGATATACCGCCCACGACCCCGATGGCCGGCCCTGTTTCATTGTTGTGAGCAAGTTTCTGCACCGGCCTGTATTTACCCGAAGTGTAAAACTCACTCACAAATCCGATTATTATCCCTGAAGCGATACCGGAAACGAGACTCCAGAAAATTCCCCACTTTTCGTACGGCCGTGCTCCGAAACTTACCCCCATTTTGGAGGTGATAACGGCCGCAAGAGCCATGGTAAGAACAGCGGCCACGTATGTGCCGCCCAGAAGCGCAGCCTGCGGATTCTTCCGCGAGGCTATCTTTACGAACAGCACACCGATTATCGACGAAATAATACCGGCTGCCGCAATGGTGAGAACCGTCTGTACCAGCTGTTTGACCACCGACATGCCCTGTGTATCGAGTGTCATCACGCCGACGGCAACGGCGGAGGTTGCAAGCACCATGCTGGCAATAATCGATTCAACATACGATTCGAGAAGATCGGCACCAAGTCCTGCTATATCACCCACATTGTCACCCACATTGTCCGCGATGACTGCCGGGTTTCTCGGATCGTCCTCGGGTATCCCGGCTTCAATCTTCCCCACCAGATCGGCTCCCATGTCCGCGCCCTTCGTGTATATTCCACCGCCCGCCCGTGCAAACAGGGCAAAGAGGCTCGCGCCCATTGCATAGGCATTAATCGAACTGAGTTTCCTGAGAAACACCGACGGGTCGCTCTCTCCGAAGAAATTGAAGGCAAACATAAGTATAACGAGGCCCAGAAGCGATATTCCGACCACGCTGAGACCCATTACCGCGCCGCCCGAAATGGCTATATTGAGCGCGCCTTTCATGCCCGAATGCTGCGCGGCATACGTGGTGCGCACATTTGCGCGGGTGGCGATTGTCATTCCTATAAAACCCGCGGTCCCCGATACGATTGCGCCGAGCATAAAAGATAGGCCCGACTGGTAGCCGAAGTATCTCTTAGCAACAAGCATGACAGCAGCAATGACGATTACTACAATTGCAATATAGGTATACTCCCTCTTCAGAAAGGTGCTCGCCCCGAGTTGTATCTGACGGGCGATTTTCTTCATTACATCCGTGCCGTCCTCCTTGGAGAGAACCGATCTAATGAGCAGAATTACCATTATTACTGCAATAATGCCTGATGCAAGACCTGCGTAAAGTCCGGACATACACTCCTCCTCGTTCTGGTTTCAAAAAGCACCCAGTATACTATAGCCGAATAACAATTAAGCGAAGGTACGAATTTTTGATGGAGACGTCAATAAAAAGCGGCGCAAGCCGCTTTGCGGCCGAGTGTAAAACAGTAACTTAATCGAAGATACTTAAAAGCCCGTGTATCGGGGTTTGACAGATTAAATCTTGCCGGTCAGGTATAGCGTAAGGCCGAAAAAACGGGAGTCAGCGATTGAACAGAAAGCGGATAATATCCCCGTCCTGCACGACGTATTCCTTTCCTTCATAACGAAGCTTCCCCTCCTCCCGCACCATATGCTCAGACACTGCTTCGAAAAGATCGTCACAGGTAAATACTTCAGCCCTAATAAAGCCCTTTTCGAAATCCGTGTGTATCTTTCCCGCTGCATGCAGGGCGTCGGTTCCTCTGAGCAGGGTCCATGCCTGCAGCTGTGTCGCTGTCGTGTAGAAAGTAATGAGGTCGAGGAGTGTATATGAGGCTTTGATCAGCCGCACAAGACCGGATGAGTCAAGACCCATGCCCTTTAAAAACTCCTCTTTCTCATCGGCTGGCAGCTCTGAAATCTCCTCCTCGAGCTTGCCCGAAATTGTGACGAATCCGGCATTGTTTTTGCGCGCATAATCCGAAAGCTGTTCGGCGAGGCCTCCTGTTTTCTCACCTTCATCCGTGTTGGCGCAGTATAAAACCGGTTTGCGTGTAATGAGACCGTGTTCCTTTAATACATGCATCTCATCCTCATGCAGATCGAGTTCAGCAAGCATACACCCGCTGTTGAGATGGTCGATACACCGCGTAACCGTATCGAGTCTTTCGGCTGCCTCCCTGTCACCGGATTTGGCAAGCCTGTTCTGCTTATCCCTTGCCCGCTCGAGCATCTCCATATCGGAAATCATAAGCTCCGTATTCACTATTTCAGCATCGCCAATCGGATCGACCCGACCGGTTACATGTGCGACATCATCACTGTGGAAGCAGCGAACCACGTGCACCACCGCATCTACCTCACGGATATGGCCGAGGAATTTGTTCCCCAGACCCTCACCTTTCGAAGCCCCTTTAACGAGACCTGCAACATCGATAAACTCGATACGCGTTTGTATGGGATCTTTTTTCTGCAGCAACTCCGCTATTTTATAGAGGCGTTCGTCCGGAACCGGCGCTACTCCCCTGTTCGGCTCGATGGTGCAAAACGGATAGTTCGCCATTTCGGCACCGGCACCGGCAAGGGCGTTGAATATGGTTGACTTGCCAACATTCGGTAGCCCTATTATACCGCATGTAAAACCCATGATTCACCCCTGCGGCGGCAAGAGAGACCATCAGCCGTGCAGAATCTGATCCCTGATATCCGCAAGCGATTTCTGTAATTTAAGGAGGAGACTTCTACTCTGCAGGTTGTTTCTTTTATCAACGAGCATTATCTCAACACCTATTTTCAGAGCATTCACCTCTTTTCTGCTCATCTGCACCATAGCGCTGTTTCCAGCGGCTTTAATCAGCTTCATTCGTTCTCCCTGGAAGAATATCCCTGAAATCCGCAGTATCGTACATTTCGTTCAGATAATCCATTGCGATTTTCACAGCCTGTTTTCATCTATTATACATTCACCCCGGTCGTTAAAGCTACAATATATACTAAAAAACCCCCACACTATCACCGCGTGTGGGGGCTTTGATTAGCGGGGACAGGACTTGAACCTGTGACCTTTGGGTTATGAGCCCAACGAGCTACCAACTGCTCCACCCCGCGCCGTTGTCCATCAATGTATATACGGCAGGGCCGGTTTGTCAAGCTAATTCCGGATCAATACCCGATGCTGCACATTCTGCTTCCCCTCACTGCCACCGAAGCGACGAGGCCTTGAAAACCACCCACACATTCATACCCGGGAGAAGATCCAGCATGTGTGCTGCCTTTCGGGTAATGCTGCAGATCAATGACAGGTCTGAAACCTGTACATCGAGCCTGACCCGCTCGGAGTGTTCGAAAGTGTACATGTGCATCAGTCGACCTGAGAGAATGTTCTGGGCAGACATGTGATCCGGACGTTCAGTAGTAATAATGATATTCGTAGAATCAAGGAGTGCAATGTGCTGCTCCCCTGTGGGCCGAAGAGCCACGATACACTGACCATCCGAAAGCCGTGTGCTCCATAAACCATCCGGGGCCGGCGACCATGCCCCTGTGATGAAGTTTTCTTCGGCTGAGCCCATGAGGCGTCCCTCATGCATCTTCATGATCTCGTCACTCACCTCATGGAGCCATATAAGGTCGTGGGTCGCTATGATAAGGGTAGTCCTGTACTTCCTGCGAACCTTCCTGATTGTTTCTTTGATGTGCTGAGCGCTCACCCGGTCGACACTTGCGGTTGGCTCATCGAGAATCAATACGGCAGGTTTGAGAACGAGCCGCGCTGCAAGGGCGATGCGCTGGGCCTCACCGCCGGAGAGCTCCGACCATTTTCGGTGTACAAATGTACCGGGGTCAAGGCCAACCATACGCAGTGATTCATGTACTCTTTCACGAATGTTATTCCTGATACCCCGCACTCGAAGGCCATAAGCGATGTTTTCAAAAACCGATCTCTTTAAAAGATAGGAATCCTGAAGGAGCATGGTGACTGTTGCGCCCTTGATATGATCATAATTCGTTTTAGTACTATCACCTGAAGGGACATCCTTGTTAAATCGAACCGTGCCTTCGTCCTGCTTGTCAATGAATGCGAGTATCCTGAGCAGCGTGCTCTTTCCGCTCCCGTTCGGTCCAACGATTCCATAGGACATGCCCCATTCTATTTTGAGATACGGTATATCGAGGACAAAACTCTCGCCATAGCGTCGCTTAAGGTCTTTAATTTCATAAAGTATGGGGTTATTCATAAACTACGAAACCATCATATCTTTCGTTTCATAATCTGCAATATCCAGTTTACCACAAAAGCAAGAAGAAGAAGCACCAGGCCGAGCGCGATTCCCATAGCAAACTGACCCTTTCCTGTCTCCAGAGCTATAGCTGTTGTTATTGTTCTCGTATGCCACTTTATATTCCCACCAATCATCATGGAAACGCCGACTTCCCCTATCGCTCTTCCATAGGCTGCAACAGCAGCTGCAATAACTCCATACCTGGATTCGTAGAGAGCTGTGACCGCTGTTCGCTTTTTGCCAGCACCAAGCGTTAAAACCGTCCTCCTGAACCGAACATCCAGGTTGGATACTGCTGTCGCTGTCAGGGCAATGACTATTGGAAGGATGAGTATGGTCTGGGCGATCCCGATACCAGGTATGGTAAAGAGAAGGCCGAGGCTTCCCAGAGGCCCTCTCCTTGAAATCAGTACGTATACAAAAAGACCCACAACTACTGTCGGCAGTGCGAGAAGGGTATCCACCACAGCATGGATCTGCCTCTTGCCTGGAAACTGGTAGTATCCAAGTAGAAATCCAAGAGGAATTCCGATTACCAGAGCTGCCATTATTGAGAGTGAAGATATCCTCAATGTTGTAAAAATTGCAGAGTAGGTCTCAGGGTCCCCTCGAACAAGGAGCTTGATCGCTGTAGCAAATCCTTCTGCAATGTACTCCATACTTACCGCGCATTAGGGATAAAGAGTTTTTTCCCGAGCATGGTGAAATTCCCGATGAGCTTCTGCGTTTTATCAGAGGTGATCCACTCTATGAATTTCAGTGCATAGCCGTACCTGACCGATGGACATTTTTCCTGGTTTACTGCGATCACACTGTACTGATTCTTCAACCCTTCGTTTCCTTCAACGAGGATGATGAGAGGCGGATCGCCACTGTTGTTAACTTCATATTTAATGTACGTACCACGGTCAGTGAGGGTATATGCATCCCTTTCTTCGGCAATGGTGATAGTTGCGAGCATGCCCTGACCTGTCTGGATGTACCAGTTTTGTCGATCAGGAATGCCGAGCCCAGCAGCCTCCCAGAGACTGATTTCTTTTTTATTAGTCCCTGAATCGTCTCCCCTGCTTGCAAAAATAACACCTTTTTTTAAGATTCGATTGAGCGCATCATCAACCGATTTTCCCTTTATGCCGGCCGGATCACTCCTGGGGCCTATTATGACGAAGTCGTTGTACATAATCTCACGACGGTCTGTACCATAGCCGCCGTTTACGAATTTCAGCTCTGCACTCGGGGCATGAACCATGAGGATATCTACGTCGCAGTTCTTCCCGAGGGCAAGTGCCTTCCCGGTACCAACGGCTACCCATTGAAGCTCGATCCCTGTGTCGTGCTGAAAAACAGGAGCAAGGTAATCGAGGAGGCCCGTATTGTCCGTGCTCGTCGTCGTGGCCATTCTAAGCACCGGTTCTTCAGCATAACCTGTAACCGGCAAGAGAGCCAGAGTAGCCGCGAGCAGAAACAAAAAGAAAGCTGCACACAGTTTTTGCATGTCATTTCTCCTTAAGATTATTGATTTTTTGGATAAAGAATCCTGCCGGTTTGCCTGCTGCTGTATCCTGCCATAGCAGCAAGCAGCTCGAAGAATGCCTTGGACTTGATAAATTCTATAAAAATTTGAACGTTTTCCTCGAAGTAGCTATCCTTGTACACCACCATGTCAAACCGCTCTTCAAAGAGCTTGGTGAATTTAAGGTTGAAGTACCGAGCCACAGTCTCGGCAGCCACACCCGCATCTGCCTTTCCACTGAGGATAGCACTCGCCACATTGAAATGGGTGTTGACTTCCTCATCATACCCTTCAATGCGCTCTTTCGTTATACCCTCTTCAATAATCATACTGTCTACCCGGAGCCGAATACCGGACTCAGATTGTCTGTTGATAAACCTGAGCTTTTTCGATACGATCTCTTCGAATGAGCGTACCTGCTCTTCTCTGGATATAAATCCGATCGTCCTGTAAAAAAGATTTATCACTGCAAGCTCATCCGGGTTATCAAAAAGTGCATGTATAGTGGAAAAATTATAGTCGTCTGCTTCATGATCGTATAGATGGCTCAGAGCAATATGGCAGAAAGATTTTTTTAAAAGACGGAGCCCTTCTCCGCTCCCAACGCTGGCTGAAAAGAGAACAAAGTCGTGATGAAGGGAGTGAAGAATCCCCTGAATCGGGTAGATGACAGGATCGTCAGAACCTGCAACGAGCAGGATGTTCTTTGCAAGTGCAAATTCAGTCGAAAACTTTTTTAAGGTATTGGTCGCTTTTCGACGTAAAAATCCTTCCAGATCCTTCTTCGGGAAAAGCCACTTACCGGTTACCTTTGTACAGGGAATCTTTCCCTCCTGTGCGAGTGCATAGACCTTCTTTTCATTGATGTCGAGAAGCCTCGATACCTCACGTGCAGAGATAAACTGGGTTTCAGAGGATCTGTTATCACTATTCATATATGTTAGAATTAGTTATAAATTGTTAGTATTTTCAGTAAAATAATAATATTTCGAATAGAATAATTTATAATGCTTTAACAATATTGTCAATAGTAATTTTGAGGTATGTCATTTAAATTTCAAAAGTGGACTGGTGTTTTTTTGAACCTTAAAAGAATAGCCGTAGAGGTTGTTGGAAGTGCGGGAAACTCTGAAAGAGTTTTCCAAGCACTTATCGAAACTAAAAGTATCGCTGCAGTACTACCCGATAATCGGGACCTCCGTACCGCAGCTCTTGCACCGCCCGTCCCGGTAATTCACCACTTCTATATAATAGCCCCGGCGGGCTACAAGCAACGCACCGCAGTTGTGACAGTACGTGTTGCTCTCTGTGCTGACATTTCCCAGATACACGTACTGCAGCTTTTTTTCTGCAATTTTTTTCAGCCGCTCAAGGGTTGAAACAGGAGTGGGAGGCGCTGAAAACTTGTACATCGGGTAATATGCCGAGAGATGGTAGGGAATATCCCTGCCGAGCGATGCGAGCCAGTCGGTCATTTCCTCCATCTCGGCGTCAGTGTCGTTGTGCCCTGGAATAACGAGAGTGGTCACCTCGAGGCTTATTTGCCTTTTTAATGCTACCTCGGCGATTGTGTCGCGAACCGGGCCGAGTGTGCCGCCGACCACCTTTTTGTAAAAGTCCTCGTTGAATGATTTCAAATCGATATTGAAGGCGTCGGCAACCTCGAGCAGCTCGCGCAACGGTTCCCTGTTTATATAGCCGTTCGTCACGAACACATTTTTCAGCCCCTCCTTGCGGGCGAGCCTGCAGCAGTCAATCACGTACTCAAACCAGATGAGAGGTTCCGAATAGGTGTACGCAATACCCACTGACCCCTTCCCTTTTGCCATGCCCACCAGCTCTTCCGGGGAATAAAAATCCGTCGGGTGGTCTGGGTCCTGCGATATATAGTAATTCTGACAGAATTTGCATCGGAAGGAACAACCCACAGTCCCGATAGAGAGTATGGAATTGCCGGGATAGAAATGGTACAGCGGTTTTTTTTCAATCGGGTCCATTGCAATCGAAGACACTTCCCCGTATATCCTGGTATAGAGAACACCGTCCCTGTTTTTGCGTACCCGGCATACACCCGTTTTGCCGGGTGCAATGACACAGCGGTGCGGACATAGCTGACACTGCACCCTTGAGTTTTCCGATTTTTCCCAATACAGCGCTTCTTTTTCCATCCGCGCCTCCCCTCCATAATGATCGGCCCCTTGTTATAACTCAAAAATCTCCGCACCCGCTATATATTCTTCACGAGGAACCGCCCGAACAGACCGCTTATCGTTCCGCCGACAAGTGCAAAGAGAAATAAAAAAGGGAGAAAATAGTATGAGAGCCTGCTGTTTACGAAGAGCGTATTCACAATAAAAAGCTGGGAAGCATTGCTCGTGACTGCACCGAGCACACTGATTCCTACCAGGCTGATCCACCTTTTACAGATGCTGTAAAAAAAACACATCACCGCAAAAGAAGTGAGCGCCCCGGTCAGGCTCAATATAAAGCCTATCGACAGAAATGTTCCGACAAGGAGGGACGCGGCAATGACCCGTGCAACGACAATGATCAACGCTTCCTTGACCCGCATTATGCTGAGCGCATAGAGCGTTATCGCGTTTGCCAGCCCGAGCCGCATCCACGGCAGCGGCTTCGGCACCACGGTTTCTGCAACGGCAAAAAAAATGGCCATGGTGGAGAGAAATGCGATAAAAAAGGTCCTTCTCCTGCCGCTCGATTCCCTGATAGTTTCTGTTATGGACGCTTCTGCCTCGAACCCCACATCCTACCTCGTAACCGCATCGACAGATTTTCTGTTTCCTTCAACCTCTATGATAACCCGGTTCGGAAGGCACACCGCCTGTTCGCCGGGCCTCTTTATTTTACCCATTTTAATGCAGATCTTCTCCCTGCACGGGGAATCCTGTATCCATGCCCGGCCGTCGCTGATGACGACGATAGTGTTTCCCAGGGGGCCGGGCACCTCGAGCAGTTTCTGCTGATCAAGGCTGTAGTGCTCCTCAAAAGAAGGGGCGGTTACCTTCAATCGAACGGCCGACGCATCACCTGCGAAGGTGCGTGTAAATAGAAAAACAGTCAGGGCAATTACCGCTGTAAACACCAGGATATCGCCGATTTTTATGAAATTTCCACTTTTGAACATTTATATTCCTCTCAGGCTATCTCCCTGAGCACGGCAACAGCAATAAGCACGGCGGCGACAATGATCATGACAACCTTATAGGCGGAGAGTTTTCCCTCCCGGCTGAAAAACATCCCGACAATATACACCAGAAATCCGAATGCTGCCGTTGTATAGGCATAGGAGAAGTGAATAACCTTGAAAAGAAAGAGTATGGAAAACATAATCAGTACTGCAGCCGTGTAAATAAGAATTATTCCAACCAGCCTGCGCGTTGACTGCTGCATATCCGTTAATCCTCCGATCCTGAATGCTGTAATGTAGTAATTATGGTTTTATCCATTAAAATTACGGTTTTTTGTACCAGAATTTCATGCAAAATTGACTATATATACTGTTACAATTACTTGTAATTACATTCTAAAGGTAAAAACCATTAGGCAAGTGCCGGTTTTAATCGTTAAAGTTTGGAAGTTCACTTGCCTATAGTCATAATTCATTATAGTCGTCCTGTCTAAAAGCCACAAGCCGGGAAATTTTATCCCCCTGCGGTAAACCTGTAATAGAGCAGCTCGGTTTGGCCGTATTTCTTTCTTTTAATCAGTTGCGTAAAATCCCCGAAATCCGGTGGGGCGTCCTGATAAAATCTCTCATGCACGAGAATATGATTTCCTCCCTTTGCGAGCGCCTTATGCAACAGGTTGACCACCTCCCCGCATTCTGTGAACCGGTACGGCGGGTCCATAAAAATAAGATTGTAGTCCAGGTTTTTACTCCTTTTGAGAAAGATGCGAACATCCCGACGTACCACCTGCCCGGAAAAATCGAGGATTTCCATGTTTTTCCGTATGGATTTGATCGACTCGCCGCTCCTGTCTACAAAGGTTACCCGGCATGCACCCCTGCTTATAGCCTCGAGGCCCAGCGACCCGGATCCTGCAAAAAGGTCGAGAACCTTCAGGCCTGCAACACCTCCCTCAAAGATTGAATTGAGAGTCGAAAAAAGCGCCTCTCTTACCAGGTTGCTCGCAGGTCTGACGCCAGAATCCGGAACATAGAGCCTCCGACCAGAAAAACTTCCCCCGGTAAGCTTCAGAAGTTTTTTCACTGCTCATACCCCGAATAAAATCTATCAGGATGTGCTTTTGCAAAAAGTTATTGCGGCTCATTAACCGCCGTAAAAAAGCGCCGCTGTTCTGTATGCAGAACTGTTCACAAACCTTTTAAGGTACTCTTTGAATTCAGGAGCATCTCTGTTTTCGACTATCCTTTTCGCGTCCTTCTGCGCCCGGTAGATAAGCCGCGTGTTGACCTCGAAATTTTCGATTATAAACTCCGGGATCCCATGCTGCCGCCTGCCGACGAGCTCACCGGGTCCGCGGAGCTTCAGGTCATACTCTGCTATCTTGAATCCGTCCTGCGTGTCTTTCAGTATCCGCAGCCGTGTAAAGCTCTCCATGCCGGTGCTGCGGTCGGGAATCAGAAAACAGTAAGAGGTGTGCCCCCCTCTGCCTATTCTCCCCCTGAGCTGATGAATGTTCGACAGGCCGAAACGCTCCGCCTGTTCGATAACCATTACTGTTGCATTTGGAACATCAATGCCGACCTCGATGACGGTTGTTGAAACGATAATATCATATTCATCGTTTTCAAATGCAGTCATGACCGCGGATTTTTCCTCGTCACTCAACCTGCCGTGCAGAAGCCCTATCCTGTAATTAGGAAATATTTCTTTTTGCAGATATTCATATGAATCAACGGCGTTTTTAAGGTCTGTTGCGCTCGACTCCTCAATTAGCGGGTATACAAAGAAGGCCTGTCTTCCCTCCTCGATCTGCTCGGCAACCTTTTCGTACACCCTGTGACTTTGAGCCTGGCGCACGATCTCGGTGCGCACAGTCCCTCTCCCGGAAGGCAGCTCATCGATTATCGATACGTCGAGGTCTCCGTAGAGCGTCATGGAGAGCGTTCTCGGAATGGGCGTCGCGCTCATGACAATGCAGTCCGGATGATTCCCCTTTTCTCTCAGTTTTCCGCGCTGAATAACCCCAAACTTGTGCTGCTCGTCGATAACTGCAAGAGAGAGGTTATTAAAAACCACGTCCTCTGAAAAAAGCGCATGCGTGCCGACCAGTATGCAGGTGCGGCCGGATTTCAACACCTGTAAAACCTCGCTCCTCTGCGCCCCTCGTACCGAGCCTGAAAGAAAATCAACTTCTATTTCCATTCCTGAAAGCAGGGACCTGATGGTATTGAAATGTTGTCTGGCAAGAAGCTCCGTTGGCGCCATCAGCGCGACCTGGCCGCCTGACTCAATAGTATCAAGCGCAGCAATCAGAGAAACGACCGTCTTGCCGCAGCCCACATCACCTTGAATCAGCCGGTTCATAGGCGACGGTCTTTTCATATCCGCCTCTATCTCAGCAAGCACCCGCTTCTGCGCAGCGGTGAGACTGAACTTCAGGTTTCCCAAAAACTCCTGTTTCAGCCTTCCCTGTGCTTTCGGCCTCTTTTTCTCGACAAGAGACATTTTGCTTTTTACGAGGGCAACCACAAGCTGATACTTGAAAAACTCCTGATAGGAGATTGCCTCCTTTGCTCTTCTGAGCTGTCCCATATCAGGCGGGAAATGAATAAACTTTACATACTCCCTCTTGTCCTTGAACCCGTACCCCCTCTTAACCGCAACGGGTATATCATCTTCTATTGCACTTCCGAAATGTTCGAGGGCAAATGCGGTTAATTTACGAAGCGTTTTCTGGCTCAGCCCGGCTGTAAGCCTGTACACAGGGAGTATTCCGGGTTCGTGGGTTTCAGTGTCGAGCTCATAGTCGAACTGCGCGAACGTCGGTGCACCATATTTTCGAGACGGTACACCATTTTTCCGGGATGTTACACCTGTCAGATAAAAACGCACACCCGGTTTCAAGATGTTCGTGAGGAATTGCCTGTTGAAACAGTAGAGAATCGCAGACCCGCTTGTATCCTTGACCGTGATTTTTGGGTGATGTTTTCCTCGATAATAAAAAGTGGATTGCCCGGTTACGGTAACCCTGAATGTGGCCCGCTGTCCGTTTTTGGCATCTTTAAGTGCCCCAATCGTCCTTCGGTCCTCATAATCCCTCGGGCAATAGTCTAAAAGGTCCCCTACCTTCTCAATGCCCAGTCTGCCCAGTTTCTCAGCGACAGACGGCCCCACCCCTTTGACATACCGTACATCATCATCTATTGTGAGCAACCCTGGCATCGTAATCCGTTTGAATCGTTTTTTTTACCGCATCGATAAACAGGGTGAGGGCCTCTTTCCCACCCGATTCTCCAGCTGCAACTTCATCATAACAAACTGGTCTCAGGATATCAACCGTCACTTCTCCCCTGTGTATCTTCCAAGGCCGGGGAAACAGCCAGTCGGAGCCCATTATAACCACCGGCAGGACGGGCAGCCCGGTATCCCGCGCAAGGACGAAGGCGCCTCTCTTGAAACGGCCGAGAACCTCTTCCGGCGTCCTCGTGCCCTCAGGAAATATCCAGACGGACTTTCCGGAAAAAAGCCGTTCGCGTACCCGGTCCAGACTCCTCAGTGCGGAAACCGATTTCTCACGTTCTATGGAGATATATCCCGCCCATTTCATACCCCATCCGATAATGGGGATTCGGAAAAGCGATTTCTTTGCGAGCCATCGAAACTGCAGGGGCATGACGATATGTCCTATGAGTATATCGGTAAAGCTCCGGTGATTCGACACGATGATATAGCTTTTCTCCGTTTCGATATGCTCAATTCCCGTTACCCTGATGCGCACACCGCACAAGATCCGTAAAAGCACGGTGGCCCATATCCCGATAAGACGGTGCACATAATCCTCTGCGTGTCTTGCAAAGGGTAAGGTGAACAACGCGAGAAAAAAAAAGAAGAGGGTTTCGATACCGCCGAAAAACCAGTAGGCAAGGCCCCGTATCATAGAATACCGCCCCTGTTTGTATACACGACCTTGGCATCGGACCACAGTTTCTCGAGCTGATAGTAACGCCTGCCTTCTTCGAGGAAGATGTGGATGATAAAATAATTGTAATCAAGCAGAACCCATGGCGAATCCGCGGACACCCGGCCGGAGATCGGTTTTAGATCATGCGCATGCATAAACACATCCAGGTCACGAACTATGGCCCTGGACTGCACCGTCGAATTGACGGTGCATATTACAAAATAGTCGCTTATTCCGGTAAGCTCACGCATATCGAGCACCACAATATCCGTGGCTTTCGCGTTTTCGAGAAGACCGGCTATTTCAAGAACGGTTTGGCGTGAAGTCTGTGTCTGAACAGGTGTTTCTTTCATCGCACATACTTTCCTTCGAAATCATTTCCAATGATTATGGTAACATCAACAAGAAGGGTTTTATCTATTCTGGTGTACACCTCCCTGCAATTTATGATATCGGCAATCCGTTTTGCCAGAGACGGTCTTCCAATCCGGTCAATCACTATGGTATGCTCGTAGTCGTTTCTCAGGGCATTTCCATAATGCACCACGTTGAATCCATATTCCAGAAAATAGTTCCTGAGACTCTGCGCCTGGCCGGGGTTTTCAGACCCATTGAGAATTTCCATCTTGATCTCATCCCCAATGGGCGCTGGCCCTTCATCATTGAGAAACTTCTTCACTGTTTCTATCCGTTCTCTCAGCCACTTGCCGTTTTCAACAGGAGTAATAAACTGCTCTCCCTTGATCGTCACGTCCTTTCCGTACATTTTGTAAAAAGTCACACGCGAGGAATTTATCTTTTTCATCTCCCGGATCAAAACCGCCAAATCCTTTTTGCTGAAATTGGTCTCTACATCCCTGATGCAGATAGAGGCAATTCTTGAATGTTGAAAGAGCACCTCGATATCGTTTGCCCTGTCCAGTAGAGCATCGATGAATATTCTATGGTTTTCAACCTGCGTTTTCAGTCCGCCGTTTTTGTAGGCAAGAAGTTCTTTTATTTTAGCACCGTCAAGGGTATTTGACCCTCCCGGTATCTGTATGAATACACCGTGTTCGGCATCCCTGTAACTGATACCCTCCGGAACAATGATCTTTACTCCCTCGAGGAGGTCCACCACCCTTTCTATATCGTTGAGATCCACCACCGCATAGTAGGGAAAATCCGTTCCGGTCAACTTTTCTATTGTTTTTTTTAAAACAGATATTCCGCCGCGGGAGTATATATTTTCGACGGTATCGTACACCGGTCTGTCCTCATAGTCGACCTTGAGCCGTGTTTTCTGCGGGACAACGATAAACGCCTGTTTTGCCGTCTTTGTATTGTAGAATGAAAGAAAAACAGCCTCGCTTTTTTCACCGCTGTTCTCCACAATAATAACTGACAGGGGGGAGCCGGATGCAAGCACTTCCTCGACCTTGCTTTCTCTAAAATAAAAAATAAAGTATATAGAACCGATAATGATACCGATGGCAAGAAGAATCAGGAGGGCGGAGACCCAGTCGAAGTTCCATTTTTTTTGTTTCCTCGACTGCATTTTTAGATCGGCAACATTAATTTTCATTATTCACATTGTCTCCATATTTCAAAGCATATTCATTGTAGGCAAAAACCGTGTTTTCACATATATACTTTTTATTAACAACCAGATGCCTGAGCAGAAACCTGAGTATATAGTACATCGTTTTGTCGATATCTTTGAATGCTGTATTTCGCGCCGTCTTCGACCCTCTGAAAATCCGCCCCGGTTCGATAAAATCGGCGATAAAGACGATTTTTTCGAGGAGTGTCATATCTCGCCCACCCGTTGTGTGGAGTTCTATACTCCGCAAAATTTCGCCATCTTCAACGCCGAATTGTTCACGAGCAATGACAGCGCCGGTGCGTGCATGAAGGAGAGAAGTGGTTACAACCACCTCATCGAAACCATCAAATGTAACATTCGCACCCTTTAATATCCGTTTCATTTCCTCGAGCGGCAGGTCACGGGCGATATCATGAAGAAGTGCAGCAACCTGGGCCCTGGATTCGTCATATCCATAAACCCGTGAAAGCGCGGCTGCCGCGCGGCGAACACCCTGCGCGTGCACGAACCGTGCAGCAGTCATGTACCGCTGCACTCCTTTTTCCAGTTCATTCAGATCTATCGGATTCATGGGTATACAGCTTTCTCTCTCTAATATAGTCAAAAACTTTATCAGTAACAAGATAGCGAATGCTTTTTCCCCTTTCCAGCCGTTTCCGTATCTCCGAGGATGTAATATCCATGACCCGTCTTCTGTAAAAATCAAGATGTATGCTGTTCAGGCCGTTTTTCTTTCTTGAAAACATCGGGTAATGCTCGCGCACGAGTACAATAAAATCGACTTTGCAGGAGAGCTCCTCGATATTCTTCCAAAGATGTATTTCCCCAATCAGGTCAGACCCCAGTATGAAAAAAGGTTTGTCGCTGAACTCATATGTATTGTAGATATAGTCCACCGTTTCCACAGTATATGAGAGCCCTCCCCTCATTATTTCAATATCTTCACATGAAAAATTGCTGTTTTCGGCGATCGCCATCTCTACCATTTTCAACCTTTCAGAGGCTGAAGCTTTCGATCCGGCATCTTTGTGGGGAGGTATGTTTGTCGGGATAAAGATTATCCTGTCAAGATGAAACTCCTCACGCACGTCTTCCGCAAGGCGCAAATGGCCCATATGAATCGGATTGAAAGTTCCGCCAAACAACCCAATTCTATTTTTTCTCATCTACTTTCTCCAATAGGGACGCTATCTCATCTTTAAGGATATCGATTCCGGATCGTGTGTACGAAGATACAACAAGTTTCCTATCACCAAATTGTGCAGATATGAACTGCTCTACCTGCTCTGTATCGGCTGAATCGAGCTTGCTTCCAACCATAACGTGCAGCTTTTTCAGCAGTGATTCAGAATACTGCCGAAGTTCATTCATCAGGGTCGTGTACTGTCCGCCGGGGTCTCCAGCATTAAGATCAATAAGAAACAGAAGAGCCTTTGTCCGCTCTATATGCCTGAGAAAACGGAGGCCCAGGCCGAGACCCCGTGATGCTCCTTCGATAAGCCCGGGAATATCCGCAAGGATATACTGCCGGTCGTTTTTATAACGCGACACACCGAGGTTGGGAGAAAGTGTGGTAAACGGGTAGTCGGCAATCTTCGGCCGGGCATTCGTCAGTACGGAAAGCAGGGTTGATTTTCCTGCATTCGGTATACCGACGATACCGACATCGGCAATGACCTTCATCTGAAGGATAAGAACCCGCTCCTCGCCCGGCATTCCCATTTGCGCATACCGCGGCGCCTGGTTTACGGCGGTTTTAAACTGCGCATTTCCGAGTCCGCCTTTGCCGCCGCACGCCGGTATGAAGCATTCGTCGGTGCGGGTAAGATCCGCAAATTCCCGGCCTGTAGCTGCATCGATAACCACGGTTCCCGGAGGAACGTTCACTGTGCTGTCTTTCCCGTCTCTCCCCTTTCTGTTTCGACCGCTCCCTGGGCTCCCGTTTTCGGCATTTATTATATGCCTCGCTGTCAAATTGTACAGTGTCCTCAGTTCGTGTTTTACCCTGATAACAACACTACCGCCATCACCGCCGTCACCGCCGTCAGGACCGCCTTTCGGAACATACTTTTCCCTTCTAAAGGATACAGCCCCCGGGCCGCCCTTCCCTGACCTGACCGCTATTTTAACCTCATCAACAAAACGCATAACCGCACCGTATTATTCCCGATGAGCACTGTATTCACGGATTTCACTCCGTTAAAATGTCCATTTTTCATCAAAAATGCAACTATTTCGAACATGTTTTTAAAGCCCGGTACATATACCGCATTTTTCTAACGAGGCGGATTCTGATGCAAATCTGTTGTCTGAAAAGTATTTTTTCTCTGTGCGCTTGAGGTTGGAACAAACTGAATAGGTTTACGGAAAAGAGTCTCCATGATGTTATACATGGAAAATTGAATTATACTGTCAGGGGGTGCTGATTGGGGGGCCGGCTGCGGCGAGGCGGCGCAACGGAGGCTACTTCACAGGAGACGTTGGATAAACTCATTCCGGAGGGAACTGTGCACCAGTATTACTTTTCGTAAACACAAACCCGTCGCCTGTCTTTGCCGTATTTCTCAAATGAAACAAAACCGTTCGTCTTTGCGAAGAGAGTATCGTCATTTCCTTTACCGACATTTTTTCCGGGATGGATCCTTGTTCCGCGCTGACGCACAAGTATTGTTCCGCTGGTTACCCTTTCACCGTCAAACCGTTTCACACCGAGTCTCTTTGCGCGGCTGTCTTTACTGTTTTTGGTGCTTCCTCCGCCCTTTTTATGCGCCATTCCTGCGCCCCCTGAGGTATGGATTTAATATCCAGACGCTTTGCATCCGGATAATGCCGGTTTCAAGATGATACGCCAGGTTTTTCAACGAGGATTCGCGTGTACGTAGGCCGCGATCCTATTGTTCTTCGATAATCTTTTCTCTTTTTATATTTGAATACCCGTATCTTCTTACCCTTCGTATTACCGAGAACCTTCGCCTTGAACGTCAACCCCTTTATATACGGTTTTCCAATCTTTACCTCATTCTTTTCATTGGCCAGGAGAAGCACCTTTTTTATCTCGATCTCACTGTTTTCTTCCGCATCAAGCCTGTCGATCAAGGCCGGCTTGCCCGCCTCTAACTTATACTGTTTATTATTCAGCTCCACAATCATGTACATTGACTTCCCCCGCATAAACCGGTGCTCTTGTCTGACGCCCACAGTTTGCACAAAATGGTAATTTTCTTATGACGAACAATACGAATAAAAAACGAAACCAGCGTCCGAAATGTTAAAATATTATTTTTCATGTCCAAAGTCAATACAACTTTTTTCGAATTACCTCCGGACAAATATAAGTGTCACGAGCACGCTCAGTTTAATGAACATAATATAGAGTATTTCGAGTATGTTGAACTGCGGGGGAAGATTGACCTGCAGTCTCGACTGAAAAAACCATACGGCAAACTGCAGAGGAAAAACAAAAAGACCGAAAAAGAGAATCGGCGTCATATAGTCTCTTTTGTACTTGAGAAAAAGGATGACCGCAAGCACGTATATTGCCAGGGCAACTCCCAGATCAAAGAGACGAAAATAAAAATCGTATACCGGCAATGAAAGGATCATGAGAACTCTTCAGTGTATGTCATTCTCTGAACAGCGGCTGAAATTTTTGGGCGCCTGGCCCCGGCGGTATGGAACCCGCATCCTTTGTTTACATATTGTATACGGTTATACTCAGTGTTTCAACAGTAAATCTACGCTACTTTTTCCTAAAGCTCTGTTTGACATAATCAGCAAGGTCATCTAAAATTGAGCACATGGCTTTCATTATTATTTTCCTTGCGTTTTTCATACTTCTCTTCATAGGCGCACTGTACATCATACGCGCGTTAAAAAATGTACATCTGAAAACCTCCCTCAAGAAAGGCCGGGAATCCGGTTCAAAGGAGGAGGTAATCTCCGCCCTCCGGAAACTTGTGCGCAAAGATCCTGAAAATATTCAGACGAGACTCCAGCTGGTCTCTCTTTACATGGAGGTAGAAAATTTCACAGAGGCGGTTTTCCACATCAACAGCATTCTTACTCATGGTAAAACCCGCCCCGAATTCGATGAAAAAAAAATAAACCGCCTGCTCGCCGAATGCTATATGCGGATGGGTAATCTCGATGAAGCCTGCAGGGTGT
>CAZGJW010000030.1:0-26534 GCA_964525675.1 uncultured Spirochaetota bacterium | reverse complement strand
TTTGCTGAACCTGTGCCTGAAAGAGCTACTGCAATCGCTGCACCAGCAATGGCGATAAAAAGACCTGGATTCATACCTTCCTCCTGTGTAATTTGCAACTTGTATTCGTTTACAAACTCAATTTTTTTGCAGTTTAACCTGTGTATACTTTCTTTTTTCAGAAAAAGTACTGAGAAGCTCCCCCTCACCGGTATAAAACTTTGTGAAAAACTCCATGAACTGAAGCCGTATGGAGTGCACAAATGCGCTGAGCCCGCTTATGAACAGGTTGAAAAGATGTCCCACAATAAGAACTCCCACAAAACCGACGATACCGACAATAGGAATCTGTTTCACCATTCCGGCAAGCGTATCCATGACACCGGCAATAACGCCTGTTGCAAGCCCGAGCGCCAGAAGCCTGGAGTAGGAAAGAATGTCTCCGAGAACACCCGATACACCGTACAGGGTAAAAAGGCCCTTGCCGATCCTCTTGATCGGATTCAGCGAGCTCCTCTCTGAAAAGAGAAGAATAATACCCGCCCAGAGCGCAAGAAGCACGTAGAACAGCAAATCGAGCGTACCCCGGGCTCCCGGCATAAATTTTTGCAGAACCTTCGGCACAGGCGCAAGAAGCAGGAATATCCAGGGCAGATGATCACACACCGCTTCAATCCATTCGCCGTCCCTGATGAGCATGTATATTTTGATTATATACCCGGTAATGAGGTGCAGAACACCGAGGGACAGAGCAAGCGCGAAGAAGGTGAGCACATCCTTGCTCGAATCAAACAGCATTATCTTGTAGCGTGCCTCGCGCAGCCAGGCCAGCTTCTCCGGAAGAAGATCGAAATTGATTCCGAATACGGTACCGATCAGCGCACCGATAACAAATGTCGAAACGCCGAGTATCAGAAAAAGCTTGAGAAACTTCTTGAAACCGTTATTGGTTTTTATCAGGCTCATCCCGATCAGAGAAATAATTGCAATCACAAGTCCGTATCCTGCCTCTGTGAGGCATATCCCGAAAAACAGCGCATAGAAGGGCGCAAGAATCGGTGTAGGGTCAACCTCCCGGTGATTGGGAGGGGAATAGAGGTTGACAATGATTTCGAAAGGAGAGACGAGACTGTTGTTTCTGTACGCAACAGGCGGCAGTTCATCCTCCTTCTTTTCAATCTGGGTTATATGCGCTTCTTTAAACGCCCCGACTGTCTTCTCGAGAAGGGGAAGGTCCCGCTTTTTCAGCCAGCCATGGATAACTGAAACCTCATGTGTGTAGAAGAAGCGTTCTTTGGCGTTCTCCTTTTCAAGCTCAGTCTCGAGATAATCACTGTACACGCGGAGTATTCTGATTTCGGACGCAATATCGGAAGCCTGAGATAAAAGCGTGTCTTTTTTCGCTTTCAACTTGAGTATTTCGGCAAGAAATGATTTTATTGCCTCTGCCGGGGTTTGATCCATATCGGGAAACGATAACGGTTCAAATCTGTACTGTTTTTCAAGCTGTTCAACAACCTGCGCCGCATCACTGTGATAAATGATGCAAAAATAAACCGCTCTTTCCGGTTTGTAAATTGCTGAAAATTCCTCCTGCTGTTCATCATTCAGCGGACTTGAATCCCCAATCCTCGATACGGTTATTTCCCCTCCGGATATCTCTTCAACTACAACGAGATCTTCGTCGAAGCCGGCATACAATTTCTGGAAGGCTTCTGTTTCGAGCCGTGCAATAACCGTCCGCACTGTTCCCGCAGTGTCGATACTGCTCAATAAAGCCCTGAAGTTAATAATCGGCGCAAGCTCGATTACTTTGGAGGTATAATCCTTGATACCGCTTTCCACCTCTGCAAGCCTTTCCTCTGCACCCAGAGCTTTTTCCTTGACGGCCTGCACATCCTTTTTCCGGGCGAAACGCTTGAGCTCATCATTTGTAAACTCATCAGGCTGCATTGAAAGCTTCTGCAGAATACTTAACCTGGGAGCATGCGCATCGAGAAAAGAAATCGCCTTATTGACAGTGGCGAGCTCATGCTTCAGCTCATCGATATACTTACCTGTTTTCTGAATACACTCCTTGTCGCTTTCCCACCGTTCAATCCCGTGCGGGTCGATCTGAATAACGGAGAGCGACTGTAGACTGTTTAGCATCGAATCGATAATACTGTTATGCGCAGTGATTTCAACTTTGCAGACAGGATCAAGAGCCATATCTCATTCCTTCACTATTTCCTCTGTAATGTACTCGACGACCTTCAAGAGGTTTTTGCTGCACATCGAATCTATCCTCTCGATCTGCTCTTCCTCTTCGTGTGCAATCTCTTTTAAAATCTTCGAGGCCTCCTCTTCATATTTCTCACTGATACGGACTTCCTCTTTTTTAAGCAGTGTATCCTTTTCATCAATGAGTTTCTTTTTTTCATCAGCTGTATGTTCTAGCGCAGTCTGAGCCTCTTCTTTCGATTTATTTATTATCTCCTGCGCCTCGGCTTCCTTTTTCCTTATTTTCTGTAAAACTTCTCCAGCCATATACCTCTCCCACACTGAGCTATTCAACCGCTTGCTTCACACGGTATCTTTTTTAATTATCAAACATTGTTTTTTCTATTTCAAATATTTTTGGCATTTTTGGACGTATTTTATTCATGATTTCATTTTCCGTCCTACATAAGTATTGCAAGCAGCTCAAATGCGCTGTTCACTGTAAAATTCGGTTCATGCCCATCAAAATCGCGGATAGTGGTAAAACCGTACTTCACATATACCGATGAAATTCCAGACGCGTGCGCTACGAGAATATCGTTTTTACCGTCACCGATCATAACAGTTTTTCTACGGTCTGCGCCGATTTTTTTCAATATATATTCCACTCCGTCCGGGTGAGGTTTTTTCCTTTTCAGAGTGTCGCCGCCGACAATGATAGAAAAAAAATCGGTAAAATCAAGACTGTCTGTAATCGCCTTTGTAAGTTGATATGATTTATTTGTAAGAAGCGCAGAGTATCGGCCATCCAGTTGTAAAAGAACCTCTTTGATGCCCGGATAGGGTCTGGTTGTATCCAGGAGATGGGCTTTATACGCCTCTTTAAAAAATGAGACCGCCTCGTTGATATCGATACCGTTATCCGGAAGGCTGCGCTTGACCAGTTTGACTATCCCGTCACCGACATAGCCGGTTACCTCCTCCACACTCATTTCCGGCAGGCCATAACGGGCTCGCACTGAATTAACCGCAGTCGTCAGGTCTCTTCGCGTGTCCACGATTGTGCCGTCAAGATCAAATATGCAGAGCTCAAATTTCACCGTACAACCTCTGGATATGCGCAGTACCCGCTCACAACCGTTTGAGTGATGGGCGTTATTTTTATTTTTTTCTCACGTGCTCAGGGTACGCCGATGAAAATAATACCGGGGAACAGTACACATGTCAATATATTATGACACTCGTAATAAATCAACACTCAGATTACAACTTTGTCTTGAATGATACGGAGATTTTCACCATATTTAACCCAGAACTTTCAGACCCTGGCAGGATTTTCCCGATGGGACTTTCAGCAAGCCGGGAAAATTGGCCACCTCAGGGGATCACTTGATGAGCGTACGTATAGATAAAAACGATCTTTATACCACATGCGTGGAAACAGCGAGAGAGGCGGGACTATATCTTTTGGATCGATTTAAACGAAATATGGTATCGGTAACCTCTTCATATGCGCACGATATCAAGCTCGATGTTGATGTTGCTACCGAAAACCTTATGAAAGATTTGATCAGAAGAAAATATCCCGCGCATGGGTTTATCTGCGAGGAAAGCGGCAGGGTTGATGAGGCTGATGACGGAAACTGGATAATCGATCCCCTGGACGGGAGCGTAAACTACTTTATGGGCATACCGCATTACTGCACTTCCATCGCGTTTAAAAATAAAGGAAAATGTGTTGTCGGCGCAGTGTATGATCCCGTACGGGACGAAATGTTCTCCGCCGATCTCGCAGGCTCTTATTTGAACAGTGTCCCCATTCGAAGACGCACCGTCACTCAACTGGAGGAAATTGTCATATCAGGCGGATTTTTCAAGGCGCAGAGCCTCGAGGACGGCACCCGTATTTTTCAGAAAATATCAAAACGGGTAAAAAAAATTCGGTTCTTCGGTTCTGCTGCTCTTGACCTCTGCTATCTCGCGTGTGGAAGGGTAAATGCATATATTCAGCACTGGGTGAATGAGTGGGATATCGCTGCCGCCGCGCTTATAGCCGAAAAAGCGGGTACGGCGCTCGATATCACCCCGATCGATGGGCATTTGAATATCATAGCAGGTGACACTAATATCTTTACCGAACTGAAGGAATGTATTGCTTCTTTGGAATAAAAGTTTTTCAAGAAAAAATAACAGCTGAAGCTCCGAAAGAGAGTTCTCCTTGACAGGTGGGAATGATCATGAAAGTTCTGGTATCCAAGATAGAGTTACGAATCCCGCAGGCGTCCTCACTGAAGGATAAGAGGCGTGTTATCAGAGGCCTTAAAGACAGGATATGGTCTAAATTCCGGGCTTCCATATCGGAAATCGACCGTCTGAACAGTGCTCAAGAAGCGGTACTCGGCCTTGTGTACGTGTCCAACAACAAGCCTCTGCTCGAATCCGTCATGAACAAGATCGTCAACCTGGTCGAAACAAGCTATCCGGGGCTCCTGCACACCTACGAGTATACTATTGAGTATTACGGCTGAAACTTTTGCTAATATCATCTGCCTGCATACCGAAGCGTCAGGGCGGCATTTTCACTTATCTGATCGCGGTCCCGGTCCTTTGGAAACATTCCGACGACCACTGCATCAATCGGTTTTATACTGTTGAATGCGTACTTGAACGCCTTTTCCGTATCTTCTGAGGTGTTACAGTTCCTTCCTGCGGCAAGAATCTTGAAGCCGAGACACGGCTTCGATACACTTCGTATCGTTTCACACATTCGGTCACGGTCCTCATATTCGAAACAGTCCTCGGTGACAATGCCGGTTATAATATAGCTTTTTTTCCAGCCGCTGATCCCCTTATACACATTATAGAAACTTGCCATATAGAAATCAACATCCCAGCCCTTTTCCTCGACGTACTCGATTACTTCAGGTTTATGACTGCCGATGCCGACCGCAACTCCGAGGTCCCGTGCCGTTTTCATAATCTCCCTTACCTCTTCTATCCTGCCCGTGTTCCAGTAGTTGTCCGTTTGCGTTCCGTGATGATAAACGGCGATCGCCCCCTCTTTTACCGCCAGGCGCATATTGGCGCCAATGTCCTCCATTTCACTCGCGGTCTGGCAGATGAACTTGAGATTGCCTCCATCCTCCCTGTGCTCACGAAACAGATGAAGAATCCATCGGTCGGCCCTCCCCTGAAACGCCGTGATTCCGTGCTCCTCGCACCGTCTGAGGAGGGCCTTTGCGTTCTCCATGGTAAAATATTGTTCCATAGATTGACTGAGCTTCCGGGAATAGTGGCTCACGCCGGATATCGGATTGTTTCCCAGAATAAGCCGGCTTATACGGTGTCCGGCAAGCTCTATATACGGAAGGACGATCTTTGATCCGGCTAATTTATCTTTCATATCCATATAGTATATCCTGTCCCTTCTGTCCCCGCCTATTAAACATTCATAGAACGACCACGTGAAAAGGCGTCCGGAATCAGTAGATAAAGGGGTTCTCCTGCAGGTGGCGAACGAAAATGTGCCCGTTCAGCTTCGCCTCGATTCCTTCGACTGCGGCGAACGCAGCGGATGTGGTCGTTGTATAGGCGATGCCGTGACGAATCGCCGCCTGGCGTATCGTATAATCATCGATCTGCGATTCTTTCCCCAGCGGTGTGTTGATAAAAAGATCGATCTTCGCGTTTTCAATATAATCGAGCACGTTCGGATGCCCCTCATGAACCTTCTGTAGCACATCAGACCATATGCCGTGCTTCCACAAAAAAGAGGCCGTACCGCTTGTAGCTGTTATCTTGATACCGAGCTCGCTGAGTTTTTTTGCAACCGGCAGTATCGTTTCCTTATCGCTGTCGTGCACACTTATGAAAACGACACCGTTTACCGGAAGCGGTGTATTCGCGCCGAGCTCGGCCTTGTAGAAGGCTTCGCCGAAAGAAGCGCCCGTTCCCATAACCTCGCCCGTCGAACGCATCTCGGGGCCGAGCAAGGGGTCGGTTCCCGGAAAGCGGTTGAACGGCAGAACCGATTCTTTGACTGAAACATAGTGGACGTCCAGGTCGGCCGTGATGCCCAACTCTTCGAGTGTTTTTCCCATCATGAGCGCCGTGGCGACCCGCGCAAGTGGAAAGGACGTGGCCTTGGATACGAACGGCACGGTGCGCGAGGCACGCGGGTTGACCTCGAGCACATATACGAGGTCCCTCTGCACGGCAAACTGAATATTTATAAGGCCGACAACCTCTAAAGTTTTTGCAATAACCCTCGTCTGGCGCTTGATCTCCTCAATCCACTCATTTTTCGATTTCACCGGGGGAATGGCGCACGCAGAATCACCCGAATGAACCCCAGCCTCCTCTATATGCTCCATAACACCGCCTATTACCACCTGTATGTCGTCTGAAACCGCATCGATATCGTACTCGAATGCGTCCTCTAAAAACCGGTCGATGAGGATGGGATTGTCCTCCGAAAGTGATTGCGCCTGCGATAGGTACTGTTTCAGGCTCTGTTCATCGTACAGAATGGCCATCTTGCTGCCGCCGAGTATGAATGAGGGCCTCACGAGCACCGGGTATCCCACGGATTTCGCAATATCGACCGCCTCTTTTGTGCTCTTTGCCGTGCCGTTTGGCGGCTGCCGTAGACCGAGCTCTTCGACCAGGGCCGAAAACTGCTCACGCGATTCCGCCCGGTGAATGGAGTCTGTCGAAGTACCGAGAATCCTGACACCACTTTGTTCGAGCTTTTTCGCCATGTTGAGCGGCGTCTGCCCGCCGAACTGGACGATGACGCCGATGGGCTTTTCCTTTTCGATGATATTCATCACGTCTTCGAACGTAACCGGTTCAAAGTAGAGGCGGTCCGAGGTGTCGTAGTCGGTGCTGACCGTTTCGGGGTTACTGTTTACCATTATGGTTTCATACCTCAGGGCCTTCAGCTCGAAGGACGCCTGCACGCAGCAGTAATCAAACTCAATGCCCTGGCCGATGCGATTGGGCCCGCTCCCCAGTATGAGCACCTTTTCCCTGTCAGTGACAATCGTTTCGTCTTCCCTGTCGTAGCTCGAGTAGAAATAGGGGGTAAATGCCTCGAATTCAGCGGCGCAGGTATCGACCATCTTGTAGGCGGGCAGGATTTTGTGCCTCTTTCTGAGGTTTCGAATACTGTCTCCGGTTGTATTTCGCAAATGGCCGATGAGCTCGTCTGAAAACCCGGCTTCCTTTGCCCGGCGCAGGGTATCCTTTTCCAGAGGGTGATTTTGTATTCGATTCATCAGGTCGGATGCCTTTTTGAACATGTTGATAAACCAGGTGTCAATGCTCGTACGCTCGTGTATTTCCCCCTCGCCCGCTCCCCGTCTCAGAGCCTCGATGATGAATGGAATGCGGTCCGGCCTCTGTTTCGATATGTACGAGAGGATGTCATCGGTGCCCGCGTTTCCTGTTACCGTGTACCAGGCATTCTGATTCTCAAGCGCCCGGAGGCCCTTGAATACCGCCTCTAAAAAGGTTCTGCCCAGGGCCATCACCTCGCCAACTGATTTCATCTGTATGGAGAGCTCAGATGAGGCACCCGGAAATTTTTCGAAGTTGAAACGTGGCATCTTGACGCCCACATAATCGATAACCGGCTCGAAGGAAGCAGGAGTCTTCTTTGTTATGTCATTGGGTATTTCATCAAGCGTATACCCAACAGCAAGCTTTGCTGCAATCTTTGCAATTGGGAAGCCGGTTGCCTTCGATGCGAGCGCAGAGCTTCTCGATACCCTGGGGTTCATCTCTATTGCAACGATGCGGCCGGTGTCCGGGTGCATGGCAAACTGCACGTTCGAGCCACCCGTTTCCACGCCGATTTTCCGCAGTATTGCAATAGACGCATCCCGCATGTACTGGTTTTCCCGGTCCGAGATGGTCATTGCCGGGGTCACCGTCACGCTGTCTCCTGTGTGTATACCCATGGGATCGATATTTTCGATACAGCAGATGATGACTGCGTTATCGTTTTTGTCGCGCATCACCTCGTACTCGAACTCCTTCCAGCCGTGAATCGACTCCTCGATGAGCACCTGGTGAACGGGACTGTCCTCTAATCCTTTTCGAACAGCCTGCTCGAACTCATTGCTGGAAAACGCAAGGCCGCCTCCGTGCCCCCCTAATGTGAAGCTTGGCCTCACGATGACCGGCAGCCCGAGAGAATCGAGAATCCTGACGGCCTCTTCCATGGAGTGTGCAAGACCGCTTTTCGGAACATCGAGGCCAATCTCCTCCATAGCCTTTTTAAAGAGCTCGCGATGTTCTGCCCTCCGTATAACCTCGATATCGGCGCCGATGCATTCGACCCCGAACTGCTGGAGCACCCCTGCTTCTGAAAGATCGCGTACCAGGTTAAGGGCTGTCTGGCCACCTAGCGTTGGAAGCACTGCGTCGGGCCGCTCCCGTGCGATGATCTGTTTCACCGGTTCAACAGCGAGCGGCTCTATATACGTCCTGTCCGCCATCTTCCTGTCCGTCATGACGGTTGCAGGGTTGCTGTTCACGAGAATTACCGAATACCCCTCCTCTTTCAATGCCTTGAGGGCCTGTGTTCCCGAATAATCGAACTCGCACGCCTGGCCGATAACAATCGGGCCCGACCCCACGACGAGAATCTTTTTTATGTCCGTCCTCTTCGGCATACGCCTTTATTCCACCTTACATACAAATTCTTTCCCACTAAAAAATTACGATATACCACGTTTCTATTTATACTTTGTTACGCGCGGAAATCTTTAATAAGGTATAGCACGAGTCCTAAAAACATAATCCTATATTACTAAAACCCGCGATATACCCCTCCTCTAATTATTCTGCACAAACGCAATTACAACCCGCGAATCATGCGTAGAAAATCGTCAAACAGGTACATGGTATCATGCGGCCCAGGGCCGGCCTCCGGATGAAACTGCACGGAAAAAAGCGGGAGCTTTTTGTGCCGCAGGCCCTCCAGCGTGAAATCGTTTAAATTGATAAATGAAACCTCGATGTCCCGCGTATCGAGGGTTTTCGTGTCGACGGCAAACCCGTGGTTCTGCGATGTTATGTATACTTTGCCTGTCCGCTCGTCACGCACGGGGTGATTTCCCCCGTGATGCCCGAACTTCAGTTTGAATGTTTTCGCACCGAGCGCCTGCCCGATGATCTGATGCCCCAGACAGATACCGAATATCGGTACTTCGCCTATCAGGGATTCGACGAGGGACACGATACTCCCCAGTGCAGCAGGGTCACCGGGTCCGTTTGAAAGAAGAATACCGTCCGGACGGGTACTCAGTATATCCTCCTTGGCGGAATACGCAGGAAAAACTTCGACACGGCATCCCCGCATCGCAAGCAGATCAAGAGAGCTCACTTTTATACCGCAGTCAAGCACGGTAATCCGCGGGCCCTCCCCCTCGCTGAAAAGATAGGAATTTTTAGCCGTTACTTCTTTCACAAGGTCACGCCCGACAATGTCCGGTGAATCCTTTACCTTCTGCAAAAACTTCTTTTTATCAAGTGTTCGGGTGGTGATACCCGCCTTCATCGCTCCTGCCTCTCGAATATATTTTGTGAGAAAGCGAGTGTCCGCCCCTTCTACCCCCACTATGCCCAGGCTGCTGAGATACACGGCAAGGCTTGTTGTCACCGGATTATGAAGAGATTGCGCCCTTTCATTCCGGCTTTTCCCGCTATAGGAAAGAGTATTTTCCGGGTGGTGCTGGAGTTTTTCCGTGTTTTTAGCGAGCGCCCTGCCGCCGTACTCCCTGACGACTAATCCCTCCGCATGAACTCCGGCCGATTCATCCTCGTTTTCCCTGATTCCGTAATTCCCGATCATGCTCGCTGTCATCATCACGATCTGACCCTTATAAGAAGGGTCAGTGATAATCTCCTGATACCCGGTCAGGACGGTATTGAACACCAGCTCCCCGAACACCTCACCTTCACCGCTGAAACTCTCGCATTCACAGCACTGGCCGTCCTCGAGCATGAGAAGCGCCTTCATCTGTCCCCCGGTAATACCTTCACTAATTCGAATTGTTAAGGATAGTAGTACAGCAAACTTTAAAAGTCAACGTCAAAGAAACATTGGGAGGTCAGTATAAAATGAGCCCTCGGAAGAAATATTTACCCGAAAAGATAGCTGATGCTGCGTTCCTACCCTACAAAGCTTGAAAATTCCTGTTCTGTAGGGTAAATTGTTACAAAAGGCGTTTTCAACCGCCTGAGCAGAAATCCTCATAAAAACCCCTCCCATCAATCACGATCTGGAGCCTGTTCCGCTTTACAATTGGTTGAATACCATGACTGTTTTCTTTCCTCTTTTTGAAGTACTCGATATATTTGTACTGCACAAGGAAAACGTTTCGCAGGGCACATGGAGCAGTTCTCACAGGTTAACTAAACGATAAAGGGGAGATTTTAATGGCACATGCACATGATATCGAGTATCGGATTATCGGCGACGACATGCAGGGGGTCATCATCACGCTCGACCCCGGCGAGGCGGTACAGGCCGAAGCCGGCGCAATGCTCTTCATGGAAGACGGAATCGAGATAAACACAGAGGCCGGCGGAATAATGAAGGGTGTAAAACGGATTATTTCGGGAGAGTCTTTTTTTATCACCACATTCTACAACGGAGCACAGAATCCAATGAAGGTCTCGTTTGCCGCTCCCTACCCGGGTAAGATCTTTGCCCTCGACCTGAAGGAAATAGGAACTATCCTCTGCCAGCGCGATGCATACCTCTGCTCCGCCTACGGTATCGATATCTCCGTTGCCTTCACCAGGCGGCTCGGGGCAGGGTTTTTCGGCGGTGAGGGGTTTATCCTCCAGAAACTCACGGGAGACGGGCTTGCCTTTATCCATGCGGGTGGTACACTAATTTAAAAAACTCTCACTAACGGAGAGACTCTGCGGGTGGATTCGGGCTGCCTCGTCGCATTCGATGAACGCGTGGATTACGATATCCAGTTCGTCGGCGGATTAAAAACAGCCTTTTTCGGAGGTGAAGGGCTTTTCTTTGCAACTATGACCGGCCCGGGCACCATCTACCTTCAAACCCTCCCCTTTTCACGGTTCGCAGACAGGGTGATAAGCGCAACGATGAGAAACAGGGGAGAACAGCGAGGCGGAGGGCTTTTAGGCGGCCTTGGCGGCATCATCGGGGGAGACAACAGCTTTTAATTTAGGGATTAATGCGGTATTGTCTTTTCGTTTTACGGAGGAATTACTTGAATATGATTGCTATAGGAAACCGTAACCCCGGTAAAATATGGAGCCAATACGCATGAAATCATCGAATAATAACGCAATAGTTACCTGTTTTGTTCCTATTTTACAAAGGAAATCTACAATAACACCCGTAACGAGCAAATGTTTCTCAGGCACGATCAAACTCCTTCCTTACTATATTAAAATCAGGAAGATCAGCCCGCTTCGCCCAGAACCCTAAACCTTTTTTTAACAACTCAGGCCGACTGCTTTTTATCATAAGCCGGCGGGTAAAGAATTATCGTGAGTTATACGTCCTGATTTTTTCGAAGAGGCTTTTGATAAACGTGTGGACGCTGTATTTCGAATAAAAAAGTCGGTGCAGCTCGTTCAGCATGAAAAAACGTTCTTTCGGCATTCCGCTTTCGGATACAACCCGGTGGAGCTCTGAGAGTGTTCGTTTGCCTTCCAGTATCACGCTGTTCGACGTGTCGCTGTTCAAAAAACCCTTGCCGATCAAAAGCCCGAGGGTACGATTCCGGCTCAGATCGTTCAACGCGGTGAGGCCGAAATCACCGAAGCCGCAGTACCTGAACATGGTTTCTTCCCTGCCGCCGAAGACGGCCAGGGCATCCTTCAGCTCACTGAATGCCCGCGTCAGGATCAAAAACCTGACGTTCGCGGAGTTGAAGTACGCATCTATTATACCTAACAGGATGGCGTATATATTCTTCATGGCGCTCGCTATTTCGACGCCAGACAGGTCGGTTGAAAAATCAAGGTAGATATTCGTTCCCTCAAACAACTGCCGGAACAGCTCGACGTGATGCCTGTCTGCGGAAGCTACGGTGAATGCTGAGGGGTTATTGTGTATAAGGTCTGCGGCAAAGGTCGGTCCTTTCAGTGAAACAACCGGGTTTGGAGAAACGTCCTGAGCACTCTCGAGTATTGTTCTGCCGTTTTTTCCGAATCCCTTGGAGAGAATCACTAGAATGGCATCACCTGCTATTTGCTCACTGTTTTCTACGAGGTACTCAATCACAACAGTTGAAGGAAGCGCAAGGAAGATAATATCTGCCTTCCCGAGCACGGCCCGGTCGGTCGTTGCCGCAAGTTTCTCGTTCAGCCGGAAGTTCGGAAAGTAGCGTTCGTTTATATGTTGCGAATTGATGGCGTCCGCAGCCTCCCGTCGACGGGCAAGCAGATACAGCGACAGGCCTTCTTTTATCGCGAGGATATTCCCCAGTGCCGTGCCGAAAGACCCGGCACCTGCGATAACGATATTCATAAGCTCCATCCTTCCCGGCAACAGTGTGGTTTCGCCTTGTTACTTCATCGGATACATTATTATATTACACCGGAAACTGACTGAAAAGCATATGTCATTCCCGGCTACAGTCCAGAAACCGGGCTGCACTGTTATAATTAAGGAAAAGACATGAAAGCAATTCTACTCGCAGCCGGTGCTTCGCGCAGGCTTCAGCCGCTCACTAAAGATACACCGAAATGCCTTATTCGAATAGGCGAAAAGACCATCATCGAGCATCAGCTCGATGCCGTGGACTACGCGGGCATCGGCGAGGCTGTTATCGTTGTCGGGTATCTGAAAGACAGGATCATCGATTTCCTGGGCAACAGGTACAGGGGCATCCGGCATATTACATATGTAGAGAATCCCGATTTCATGGTAACGAACACAATCTACTCACTCTACCTGGCACGGGATTTTTTTCTGGGCGATGACTTCATCTACTTCAACGCCGATGTTCTTTTTCACAGGGATGTCGTATCCCTCCTCGTGAGCAGCAGTGAGAAAAATGTACTTGCAATGGAGTACAAGAAATGCGGACAGGAAGAGGTAAAATTCGCGACTGATGCCAGAAACAGGGTGATAAAACTCAGCAAGGAGATATCGCCCGACGAGGCCGAAGGGGAGTTTATCGGTATAGCAAAGTTCGGTAGCAGTATATCTCATGCCTTTATCGACACACTCGCAGCGTATGCCGCAAGGGGAGAGAGGAATCTTTTCTTTGAAAAGGCGGTCGAAGATATACTCGGAGTCGAAATCTTCTACCCCCTTGACGTAACCCATATACCGAATATTGAAATTGACTTTCCGGAAGACCTGAAAAAGGCGCAGGAAGAGGTGTATCCTGCCATTATTGTATATGAAAAATCAAGGCAGTCATCATAGGGTCGCATACTTCATCGATTTCTCGATTCAGGAAATCCCGAGTATTGCACCTATTGCAACGGAGACCGGCGGAATAATCTTCACCAATTCGGAGCTCACGTATAACTGTTTCAAACAGTTTTACCCGGAGCTGGAGGTTTTGTATTATCCTCGCATCGATGAGATACGAGCACAAATGGTTGAAACCGGCATAGAGGTCATACTCTATCCGGATTATCACATCCGCTATTTCAGGGATATTCCGGGCGTCAGGCATGTGCAGGTCTTTCACGGAACATCCGACAAATCCTATGATTTTCAAAAAACGGTGCTCGACTACGATCTTTTTTTCATACCTGGAAGCGAGGCATACGATCGGTACACGAAAAAAAATCTTCTGAAAAGAGGAACAGGACGGCTGATCGGATACCCCAAGCTCGACCGGGTATTCAGGGGAGAGATGGTGCTAGAGATCGAGCTTGAAAAACTCGGGCTTAATGTAAAAAATAAAACCGTTTTGTACGCGCCGACCTGGGTGGATAGAGCGGGAAATTCTTCGTGGAAAAAGTTTCGAAAGGCTTTTTTTGCGCAGAAAATCCCAGAGGGCCTTAATCTCATTATTAAGCTCCATCCAAATCTCAAGCGCTACAGAGAGAATGAGGTTGAGGAGCTGAAGGCGGCACTTGAGAATCGAGAGAATACTGTTATATTCGATGTCCTGCCCGATATCGTGCCCCTCATGGTAGCATCAGACCTGCTGGCAGGCGATGTGTCCGCCGTGACCCGCGAGTTCCTGGCCTTCAGGCGACCATTCGTTTTTTTAAGCAACAAGCCGCCGTGGCTGCGGAATAAAAACAAGAAGAAACTCTGGGAATGCGGGGAGGTCGTGACCAGCCCCGAGAGTCTCTGGCAAACGGTTATCGATATTCTGCAGGAGCCGGGGCGTTATCAAACAGCAATAGAAAGGCACCTGGAAAAAACATTTTATAAACCGGACGGAAATGCAGCCAGGAGGGCTGCTGAGGCCGTCTTCGGTTTAATCAGAGACGGCTGAACGACGTGCCTGGTATGTGCACCGTTCGATACGGTGTTGTGATTCGGACGTATAGCCGTGGATAATAAAAGTACCGGGCATTCAGTCACTCAATGGAGATAATACAATGATCGAACACGCGGTAATTCTTGCAGCAGGTCTGGGGTCGCGGCTGAAGCACATGACCAATGATATACCCAAATGCCTGGTACGTGTAAACAGCACAACCATACTGGAAAACACACTCAACAATCTAGTGGAGTCACCGATCAGGCATTGCACGATTGTAATCGGATACAGGGCCGAGAAGATAGTTGAGCGGATAGGAAGCAGGTACAGGGGGCTTATCATCAACTACATCGAGAACGAAAATTACATGAACACGAACGACATGTACTCTCTCTGGCTCGCCCGGGTGGTGATTCAAAAGGGCGCCCTGCTCGTCGAGGGGGACATATTTCTCAGAAGCGGGGTTGTAAAAAACATACTCAACAACCTTGACAGCCGTTCTTATTATATTACAGGGCCATACAGGTACGAAGTCCACAACATACTCGTTGCAAAGAACGATGAGAACAAAATAACCGAGGTGTTCGATTCGAATACCGTCGAGGAGTGCATGAAAAACGGGTATGTCATCTCTGCGGGAATGCTCGTGATACAGAAGGATTTCGGAAAACGACTGATCGAATGGCTCGATGCCTATATTGTAGAGAAGAATTACTCGGTGTACTACGATACGGTTATCTCAGAGCATATAAATGATTCCCCCCTGTATAGCTTCCCCATTGATACGGAAAGCTGGATTGAAATCGACACCCTCGAAGACTTGAAACGTGCAGAAGAGAAGTTTGATTTATGAAGCCTTCTTCAGTTTCTTTCTCTGGATGAGAAAAACATTGGATGTACGCAGAAATACGAGCACCGAAACAATGATAAGCATGATGTCGTATCTGTTTAAAAGCGTAAACAGGATTGGATAGAAGTATCGCTCTCCTGTCCCGATATTCAGGTAAAAAAACAGGTAGGGAAGAATGCCCGCAATACCGCTGTCTTTCAAAAGCCTTCTGCCGACGAGACCGCGTTTCTTTTTTTTACCCTGTTTCTGATTCGATGTGGCATACTCCGTGCTCGAGCCGGTTTCCTCCCAGCGCCCGCCATTCTCAGGATTCGTTTTTTCCGGTGTATCATCCAGTTTTTTAAAGCCATTTTTTTTGATATCTTCGTAAAACGCCCCGTCACGAAGCGTAAAGAGGAGTGTGTACATGGTGAACGAAAACCCGATGAACAGTCCAAAGAAAAAATAGATACTGTTCCCCTGCGTTTGCCAGGCAGCGTACCCGATTGCCGTATAGAGCATCATCTCGCCAAGCCGATCCAGGTACTTGTCGAACCATGCGCCGAACAGGGATGTTTTTTTGAGCACCCGGGCGATCTGTCCGTCAGCGCAGTCGAGGGTGAAGGAGAGCTGAATAAGAAAAGCAATCATTACCCTCCCCCTGACCGAACCGGTCTTTCCCATAACGAGCAAAGCAGAAGCTGCGACAAGTATCATTAATGAGACGACGGTGACCAAATTCGGGTTTCTTATTCCGAGTGCAATGAAAACAGGAGAGAGAGGCTTTGCAAGAAACCTGGATGTCAGGTAGTCGTAAAAAGAGTCGGGCCTGCTTTTCCCCTTTACGATCTGGTTTTCAGGAACTCGCTTCATCGGCATCGGCTATTTCTCTGTCTGTTTTTTTAATTTTTCTCCCGATAAAATGGGATATGCTCAGACATCTCAAAACGGTAAGGAACGAAGAGATGTACAGCATGATGTCTGGCCGCAGAATAATGATAAAAAAACTCAAATACAGGTAGCGCTCCCCGATACCGAAATTCAGAAAGAAAAAAATCTTCGGTGCAATCTCGACGATTTTTCTCTGCGGTTTCCCTGCTCTGTCCCTGTCGGCGTTTTCACCCGGCGGTTTACCGGACTCCGCACTTTCTCCGGAACCTGCTGTTTCTTTAATGCGCCTGTTCTTTTCTATTTCAACCTGCGTGCGTTGTATCCGTATCATGCTGTCTATATTGTCAAACCTGACACTCTCCGCAAGCGACATGGCGAGTGTGAACACCGCAAGGCCGTAACCGGTAACGACTCCAAGGTAAAGAAATACAACATGCCCTGTAAGCCTCCATGCGGTGTAGCCGAAAAAAGAGAAAATGATGAATTCACCCAACCGGTCTGACAGCCGATCGAGCCACGCCCCCAGCTTGGAGGATGTTCCTGTAATACGGGCGAGCTGGCCGTCCGAGCAGTCGAAGATGAAGGAGAGTTGGATGAGCACAGCCACTGCTGCACGGTACCAGATCGAGCCGAGCATGCCGATGAACAAAACCATGAACGCAGCTGCAATGAGGAGAAGGAGCGACATGAGCGTGACGTTGTTGGGTTTTTTTACGCCGCAGGCCCTGAATAAAAAGGTGAAACGGGGCGCTATATACTTCGATATCAGAAAATCGTAGAATGACTCGGTATTAGCCCCTCCCTTGGTAATCAGTGAATCCGATATCTTCGGCAAGAAAACACTCCTTTCAGGACCCGGCAGGCTCAGGAATAACAGGCCCCTCTGGCCATTCCCCGAAATTACTGTTGAGCGATTCTATAAAAGCGCAGGTCCTGTCCACCGCCCTTCCGTCATTGAAGTAAAAGCAGGCGCCACGTACCTCATCCATCACCCGCTTGTAGGGGTTTTTATGTATGACAGAGGCAATCATCTCTGCCATACTGTCCTCCTCCGGGTCGAAAACAGGGCCGCATCTCTTTATGTTGAATTCCGGAGGCGAATCAATTGAGGCATTATCGTCATGTTTCACGAATATTATCGGTCTCCCGGTAAATAGGAAATCGTAATTGACCGCCGAGTTGTCTCCGATGAGGCAATCGGCGACAAGTATGAGATCTATAATGTCGATGCTGTGCGAATCACGAAACAGCACATGCTCCTTAGGGTTTTGCCAGAGCCATTTCTTGAAATCCCGGGTAACGCTGCGGTCGTTGAAATGAGGCCGCATGATTACAATATAATCCTCCGGTATCTGTTCGCAAAAAAGCCTGAAACAGCGCCTGAAGGTGCCGCCTCCCCACTTCCAGGTCGGAGCATAGAGAATGATTTTCCTGCCGTCGTCTGGAATACGAAGCTTTTGTAAAAGAGTTTCCCTCGATGCATGCGGATTGATAATGCGGTCTGCGTGAAGCTTTCCGATTTTAACGAT
This sequence comes from uncultured Spirochaetota bacterium, assembly GCA_964525675.1. Classification (GTDB taxonomy): domain Bacteria; phylum Spirochaetota; class B62-G9; order B62-G9; family DRHN01; genus CAYSRJ01. The sequence continues at coordinate 8,649 of CAZGJW010000030.1, read as the reverse complement.
TCTTCGGTCCAGGTCCGGGCTGTTCCCCGTAGCCTTTCTGAGCTGCCATAAAAATTTCTCGCCGTCAATCATATAGTAATCGTAGGAGTCGACTGAGAGATTTCCATCCTCCGTGCCAAACAGCTTATCAGTTGTGCCGTGGTAGGTGAATATCCTGCACAGGCGCCTGTCTTTTTCTATACCCATATCGAATGCCGACTGGCATAAGACAGCACCGCGTACTCTCTTCGGCAAACTGTTAAAGCTCTTTGCAAGGACACATGAAAAGGGCTTATGGGTAAAGTTGAGCTCGAGCCAGGTTGAAAGGTATTTTTGCTGCACCACGAATCGACCGCTGAGACGTTGATACACGGGCCAGACCTCAGAAAACTGATACACCTTCCTTCCCAGATACCAGATATCCGTATCGAACATGTAAACCCTAACCCCACTTTCGAATAAATACTCAGCAGAAAAGCAAACTATTTCGTCTACTGGGCGCGCCAACAATGAAGAGAACGCACCCTATTCCTCTTTTCACCCATCGACTTTTCCGGAGAGAGGGAAGACAGGCAATAACACCTTTTACACAGGTGAGGCCGGTTCAGTAGTTGTTTATATAGGTGAACCTGCTGCCGTACTTCCTGAGCACCATCTCCCTGTCGATAACACCCACCTCCGAAAGCCTGTCCACGATGAAACTGCAGGCCCTGTCAACCGCGTGCCCGTCGTTGTGATAAAAGCCGTTTTCAACAAGCTCATCCATCTTTGCAACATAAACCGGGTTGCTGAATGCCTCGTCGATCTTTTCCATGATATCGTCCGTTTCGGGGTTGTATACAGGCCCGCAGAGCTTGACATTGAACCTGTCGGGTGGTGTGAATACGTCTTTGTCCTCCGATTTCACGAAGACCATGGGCCTTTTTGTCAGCACAAACTCATAATTGACCGCGGAGTTGTCGCCTATCATCAGGTCTGAGATACAGATAAAATCCATTATTTCCTGATGCTGTTTGTGAAATATATACAGATCCTTTCGCCGATGACTTTTCTGCCACCTGAGGCACAACCGCCTGTTTTTCCTGTCATTATAGTGCGGACGAACTATCAGCACGTATTTTTCCGGGATGGCAGCTGCAAACTTTTCAAAGCAGGCCCCGAGAGTGCCCCCGCCCCACTTCCAGGTCGGCGCATAGAGAATTATTTTCCTCCCATCCGGATGTATGCCGTACTTCTTCAGTATCTTTTCCCTGTCGTAGCTCCGGTTGAATATCGGGTCAGATCTGAACATGCCTATCTTTACAACACGGGACTTGAGTTCTTTATTGTTATGTGTGAGGTTTTGTAACTTGTACAGGTCTTTCGGGCCGCTCAAAAAGTAGTGCTCAAAAAGGCCCGCATCGAGCTTGCCGTCTGGATATTGAAACACCTTGTCGCTCGTGCCGTGATACACGAATACCCGCTCATAATTCTTTCCTTCCGGAACAGAGTCGTCTGCACTGTGGCAGAGAATAAGTCCCCTGACCGCTCTGTCGAGCCTCCTCAGACTCCTTTCCATTACCTTTTCCCTGAATGGCCCATATCGGAAGAGGAAGTAGAGGATCGTGCCGGGAAATTCCCATGTAATAATTACTTTTCCGAACAGTTTTTCAAAAATGCTTTTCGACTGTGAGAAATGCACGACCTTTTTTGTAAAATAGTACAGCCCTCTCATTACCATCCCCGTCAGTACGTGCAGCTTGTTGTTTCGGTGCATGGTCTATATGGATGCGCCTTACCCGGGCCGCAGTCATCTGAAGTATTGCAGATTGTAGATTCGCTGGTACAGCTCGCATCGTTTTATCAGCTCGTCGTGATTCCCCGTGTCGACGATTCTTCCCTTTTCAATAACAAGTATCTTTGTCGCATGCTTTATCGTTGAAAGCCTGTGTGCGATGATAACGGAGGTTCTTCCTTTCATCAGATTATTTATAGCAAGCTGAATAAAGTGCTCTGATTCCGAATCAAGAGAGGATGTCGCTTCATCGAGGATGAGAATCTGAGGGTTCATGAGTATGGTACGTGCGATCGATATTCTCTGCTTCTGCCCACCCGACAGGCGTATTCCCTTTTCACCGACATTCGTTTCGAATTGTTTAGGAAGCTCCATAATGAAATCATAGGCGTACGCCTGGCGCGCTGCCTCGACAATCTCATCTTCTGTGGCATCTCTCTTTGAATACCTGATGTTTTCCGCAATTGTGGTGTTGAAGAGAATTACGTTCTGTGAAACAATGCCTATCTGCGACCGAAGCGAAGCCAGACGGTACTCCTTCACGTTTATACCGTCCACCAGCACCGCGCCTGAACTGGCGTCGTAGAATCTTGGTATGAGATTCGCGATCGTCGATTTACCGGCCCCTGAAGGCCCGACCAGTGCAATAATATCACCCTTCTTCACTTCAAAACTGATGCCGTTCAGCACATCGGTTTCTCCGTCGTAGCTGAACACCACATTGTTAAAGACAAGGCTGCCCTCGATCTTCTTTTCAACCGGATTTTCAGTCTCCTTTATCCTCGGCTTTGTATTAATGATATTGAATACCCTCTCGATCGAGGCAGTAACGATCTTATAATTTGAAATAAATTTGGGTATCTTGATAACAGGGCCGGAGAGTATGCCGAGCAGCATGAGGTATTCGGTCAGGTGCTTTACATCCCAAATACCGCGTATGATGAATATCGCCCCGATGCCCACAAGCAGTATACCATACATGTATATGATGACATCGTTGAGTGGGCTGAATATCATCTCGAGCCTGACGAGACGGAGGAAGGTTTTTTTATAGTTCTTCGTATTGTCCTTGAACGATGCGAGCTCCTCCTTCTCCTTTGCAAAGGATTTCACCACCTCCATGCCTGTCAGGGTCTCGTGCAGGTTGATAGAAACATTGGAGAGGCTCTTTCGGAGATTTCTGCTTATGATGCGCATCTTGTTGCCGATGATCCGCACGACCAGGTAGAGAATCGGCAGCATGGCGAGGCTGATGAGTGTCAGTGTCCAGTTAAGCAGGAATAATTTTACCAGGATGATAATCGTCATCATGATGTTGCTGAAAAAATTGAGAATACCCTGATAGAAATCGATCCTGATATTCTCAATATCGTTGACACCGATTGTAATGAGATTGCCTGTTTTGTTCTTTGTAAAAAAATCGATATCGAGGGCAAGAAGGTGCTGAAAAAAGTTATCTCTGATTTTTTTCGTAATGGTTACGGTTATAAGCCTCATCGAGTAGCGCTGCAGAAAGTTGAAAAGAGCGCGGCCGAAAATGAGACCGACCGCGATGTAGAAGTACTTGAGAAGAAGATGTATCTTTTCCGGGGTGATGAGCTCGAACAGAAAATTGGTGCTTACCCTCGGAAGCATCGCCATAGAGTAGTTCTGTCCGAACACGAGGATGAAGATACCGAACAGGCCGAGGTAGTACGGTTTCAAATAGGATACGGTATATTTGAGCTCATCACTAAAAAGACTTTTTTTCAACGAGTCCTCTCTATCATCCCTTTCAGCGCATTCTTGAAACGAAGGGCGGACCTCCCGTCAAAATCGAGAAACACACGCTTTCGTGCGGTTTCCCTCTCTTTTCGATACCTATCGGGATTGTCGATGTTTTCCCGTAAGACTCGCCGCAGGTCTTTCACCTCTGAAACCACATCTCCGCAACGCCATATCCACGTATGCTCTTCAGGGATTTCATGTCCCGGCAGGGGATTGAGAAAAACCATCGGCCGGTTAAACGGGAGATATTCATGGGATACCGACGAAATATCCGTGAGAAGTATGTCGGAAACCGCCATGAACGGTAATATACTACGGGTTTTTAGAAAGATAAAACTATTTTCCCCCTTCGCAATATATGCCCTTGCAATGTGCCACGGCCTGTACCGCAGGGTATTCGGGTGGGTTTTTATAATTACATTATACCCGGAACACCCACGCAGCACGGGAACGACAAACCGTGCAAAGCTCGAATAGCGGTCAGGATCATCCCATGTCGGGGAGTACAGGATCGTTTTCTTTCGGAAATCAAGCCCGATCTCCTTTCTGAAAACATCCAGATTAAAATCCGAGTGCAGAAATGCGTCGATCTTCGGGTACCCGACAACTGAAATCCGTTCAGCCGGCGCGAGGTCTTTTTTGATTATGTCCTCCTTCATCTTGGGGCCCGGTACCGTAATAAGATCGTATCTGGCGAGACTGGAATGAAAATTAAAGGGTTTGTCGCTTGTGCCGTGAAAAACCTGCACATGGCGGACACCAGTCCGGCCTTTAAAGTACTGTATAGAAAAACTCGGATGAACCACCACATCGACAGAAAGCTCTTTAAAATGCCTCAGCAGGCTTCTGTAGTTCTGGAAAAACCTGATGGTGAAACTCCTGCCCGTCTCCTTCGGAAGAAAGCGCCCCGTCCGCCTGTTGAAGGAAATGAGCGTACCCCCTGTTTCCGTGATGAGCGGAAGCACGGTGGGCAGATAGTGCGGAGAATTTGCAATAAAGTATGCCGGCCTCACCTGGCTGTCCTCCGGCTTTGCGGTTTTACAGTAAAAAGGGGACGGGTATCGCCCTGACTGAACCCTAAAAACCGGTATTCAACGCCGAAACGCCTGAACGCATCCTCATAATACCCGACAGTATCTATTTTCCTGTCCGAATGTCCCTCAAAAAAGACAATTTCACGCGTATTCTCGATGATAAATCTGAACAGAGCGTCCCTGTCTCTGAGCTCCTTGGTCCGGTACACGGAAAGAAAAAAGGATATATCGGGGATGTCACCTCCGAATATTTCAAGGGCATTACGGGTGAACCCGTGTGCATTGAAATCGATGACGTGAAATTCGAGATTGGTAATCTCGAGCACATCTTTGATCGCTTTCGCAACCTCCAGGGTGTCCGCCTGGCAGTCCATGCCGATCACGCGCCGTGCCCCGGCCTTTGCCGCCTTTACGGAAGTCTGGCCGAGGTTGCACCCGTAATCGGCAACAATTTTATCCCTGCACAGCGTAAAGTCAAGGTAGCGGTACCGTTCTTTTTCGTTTCTCCTTCCCTTTATACCTATTTCGGAAAATTCCTGGTAGGAGGGAAACCACTTCAGGTGCCGCACCTTTCGCCTGATTTTCCTCATCTGTTTCTTTTTTCCCTTCTCTTCCATTACGATGAAATCCTCTGTCATGAAGCCCCCGACCCTGCCTCTCTGACAAGTTGTGAGCAGAAGATAAACTCCACATCACCCGGCGCACCGAGCTCCCCGAGCTCTACCGTGAGATTATCACAGGATTCGCGTATTCCGTTATGCCGCATATTCTGCGCGTGCGCGTGATAGTAGACGATATCGTCATCACCGGGTTTTGACGGTCTGCCGTAATCGTAGTCAGCGGTCTGAATATACCTTTTTTTCACGTTCTGTCCGTCCCTCCATAACACTTTTCGTCCTCTGTAACCGGCTGCTGTTTTGTGGGAGAACAGTGTACACGCCATTTCCTCGAGCACCGCAAGGGCCGCCATGTTATACAGATCCCAGGGAAACTTGAATCCTCTGCCTGCAGGAATATCGACCTTTGTAAAGAGGGAAAAAGATTTTTTGATCCTGCGCCTAGCACTGACCCTGGGCAGCCCTCCGAATTCGCCGTTTATGATTTTGGTGTGAGTCAATCCGTGCGGAAACACTTCCACATGGCCGCTTTCAATCATTCGGCGTATTGCGTCGAGCGCCTGCGGATAATCGGTAAGAGGTATCTTTTTCATGTACGGGGTAAAAAAAAGGGTAAACTTGATCTCCGGGAATCTTGATATAAGCTCATGGAGAACATCGCTGCAGTCATAGCGGGGAAAGCTGTGATAGTCGTCGATATCTATGCAAACCTTCATCTTTTCGATGCTCCCGTTACTATGCCGGGGTTTCTACACACGTACACATTCTGCGGGTTCCAGCGCAGGGGGATAGGAGAAATGCTGTAGAATCTACCCCTGTATCTTCTGTATCCCCTGTGAGACCTCACTTTCAGGTTTTTCAGGCGCTGTTCCTCTTCGAGACCGAGGATGATACAGATATCTGCATTCTTCAGATACACCGCGGCTCTGTAGTCGAAGAGTAGAACAACTTTATCGCCTGCCTGCCGTATAACAGTTTTCAGCTGTCTCCTGGAGTAACGCTCTCCTTCCGGTCCCCGAAGATCATCTATAATAAATAATTTTTCTGCAGGTATGGAAAAAAGCCCTTCTTCTTTTGCCCGGCGCGCCAGAGTCGATTTTCCGCATCCCGGCGCGCCCGTCACAGAAATGACGCAGCCCCCCCGTTCTGAAAAGAAACCCTCGATCCTGCGTACGAGGGAGGGAATATTTTTCTCATCCAGCTTCAGCGCCTTTTTTATAATCCTCAGAGCGTTTATCTTATGAACGAGCTGTAGTACCACTTGCCAGTCTCTTGAAATTCCTGATGGTATCCTTCAGTTTCGATTCTCCCTCGATAAGCATCTGCAGCTTTTCCTCTTCACCATTCTTTGAAAACTTCCGCCTGCTGACTGCAATATGGGTGAAGGCCATAGCGAGGTACACGGCCGAAAAAAGAATGCCGTAATTCTTCCTGTAAAAATAGTAGTCGGTTGCATAGAAATAAGGTCGAATAGCACGGGCGGCTTTTTTTCTCCCCTTTTTTCGGTAATGAATCACCTTGATCTCGGGGTTGAAAACGAAACGGATTCCCTCCCTCTTCGCGCGGAGTGAAAAATCAAGGTCCTCGTTGTAAAAGAAGTAGAATTCATCGAACAGGCCGAGTCTTTTAAAAACATCTGTATAGTACATGCATGCAGTCGTGCCTGCGAAGTTGATGTATCTGATTCCCGGTTTTATTCGTTTCTGGACTCCGATGATATTCAGCTTGACCCTCTGGGAGCTGCCGTCGGGATAGATAAGGCATGCCGGAACACCCTTCGCCTCCGGGAAGTTATGCAGGGTTCTTACCATCTCCGAAACCGTATTCGGAAACAGTTCGACGTCATCGTTCAGAAGCAGGGTATATTCACAGTCGATTCCCGATTGTATACCGATATTCAGTGCTTTTGTAAGCCCGAGATTTTCCCTGTTGGTAATATGCCGCACGGAGGGGTAACGTCTTTCGATCAGCTCAGCCGTGCCGTCAGCCGATGCATTGTCGACCACGGTAATCCTGCCTGCATACGGTGTTCTCTCAAGCGATCCGGCAACAGTCGAGATACAGCGGTCGAGAAGATCCCTGTTGTTATAGGTTACGACGACGGCATTGATTGTAGTTTCCAATGAAGAATATCCTCGATTTTTTCATAAATGCGCATATTACCGCACACGCCGGCGTTCAAACTCCTCGTTTTTTTTCAGCGTTTTTCTGATTTTCATTCTGTTCCAGAGCTTCATATAGTGATAGGTAATATGCCACTTCCCGTCTTTCCATTTGCCTCGCAGCCTCTCATCGAGCTCATCGTATTTCAGCCTGCCCCTGTTACCGTAGTTTGGATTCGTCGTGTTGCCGCCGATATGAACGGCGCACGGTGTTTCAGAAAGCGTACATGCATACTTCTGCCTGAACTTTTTTATATAGTGGGACTCGACCCGATGCACATCCTCGGATACGTATTTATACTCTGTAGTGTACTGCGGATATTTGCCCACATCCTCATACGCCCTCCTCGACATGAGCGAAGGATTGTTGGTGTAGTTGCCGATCCCGGCACCAACCTTGTACTTCACCAGTCCAAGGGGGAGTGTTTCCGGCTTCTTTCGCACGTACTCGCCCCTTTTATCCTTTTCAAAGAGAAGCACCCCCCTCTCCATCCAGTCCGACCGGTAGAAAAAATACCAGTCGTTCTCCAGATTGAAGAAATACTCCCCTTGGGCCGCTTCACGCACTTGGTTCATCGCATGGCCCATTCCCATGTTTTCACTGTTGAAAACAATTTTATCTAAATAATCAAGGGATTTGAGAAAATCGATAACGTCATGTGCAGAACCGTTGTCGACCGCAACGTACTGCAGATTCGGGTAACTGCAGTTTGCCCTGAAAGAATCGAGGCACTTTTTCAAATACTCGAGCCTGTTGAAGCTCAGCAGGCATACACTGATAAGCGGCCATTTATCTGCCATGAATGAATGCCTCTCCTTCAATATGTTATCCGGATGCTTTGCATCCGGAAAATGCCGCTTGGCGGCGCCATTGGATCCCTCCAGTCAATTCTGGACTTTCTTACAAGGCATACACTATATTCTGTTAAAGAAATCTAAAACATTCGATGCTCGATTTAATATAACTTCTTTGCACTGAATCATCAATCGGAGAAAACCGGTGTACGGGTTTTACATTAACGGCTCTATACATCAGATCGGTTTCATAACCGACCTTCTCGATAAACTGCACGGCAGCCTGTACACGGACTCCGAAACCTCGTTCAGGATCCTACAGAGAGATTTTTCCTCAATCAGGGTGCATTTCCTTCCGACCCTTGCAGAAATTATAGAGGCGATGAAAAAAGACGGTATACGGATTTTAATCCTCCAGGATTTTCACTACAAAAAGTTCATGAAACTGAGGAGGGATGGAGTCAAGTTCGTCCAGATATTTCACGGCACCAGTGATAAAACGTACAACCTGAACAGGGAAA
>CAZGJW010000029.1:0-27010 GCA_964525675.1 uncultured Spirochaetota bacterium | reverse complement strand
CTTTTTAAATTTTTTAATAAAATAAAAACTTCCATACAAAATAGAAAAATTAAAGTGGTTACATTATACATGCCGGTATCTGTAGTCTGAGGCCGAAAAAACTTTATTCCCTTCAGTTTGTGAGCTATCTTACGGTAATTGACAGCAGATTCATTGCTTTTTTGATAACCAAAAAATATGGAATTTGGAATAATTTCCGCTGGTTTTTATTATTTATAAGAATATTGCGGAATTTTATACCGAATCCTGGGAACCCGTATTTACTGTGGGTTACCTGTAAATCAGGCATCACCATACTTTTAACATAAAGCTACTGTAATGAAAGTAAAGCTCTCATTTTTCCTTGCCAAGAGATACCTGATGGCGAAATGGTCTCTCATGTCCACGCTGTCCATTCTCATGATATCTTTCGGAATAATCACGCTCATTACAGTTCTATCAATAATGAACGGCTTTCATAACACATTTAGAAGAAAAATCATTGAAACAAACAGTTTTCATATCATCCTGCAGCCTGGTCTCGAATCGGAGACTTTATTATCCAATAGTATACCGATTTTAACAAAAAATAAAGAAATACTATCAATAATTCCATACTATTCAGGTGAAGGTATTTTAAGAAGTGATTTCATTACCAGGGGCCTTATACTCAAGGCACTGCCGAAGGATATCATGATAAAGGACAGAGGTTTTGCCCGTGAAATTCGTATTGAAGAGGGCGGTTTTAATCTTGATGATAAAAATTCAATACTTCTCGGTGTTGAACTGGCGCGAGAAGCCGGAGTGCATGCGGGGGAGTATGTGACCCTCCTGACATTGAAAGGCAGTGATGAAGTGTCGTCCAAACCGCAGGTAAACCTGTTTCACGTGACCGGTCTCTTCAAGACAGGGTACTGGGAGTACGACAAGAATATGGCCTACGTGTCTATTGATGCAGCCTACAAAATTTTCGGAATCCAGGAAAGGAACCTCAGTATCGGATTGAAGATCCAGAATATTTTCAAGGCAGACAAAGTGGCAGCCTGGATACATCGAAATTTCAAGGCTGAGTATTATCTATATACCTGGATGGAGCTGAACAGACCGCTTTTTGAAGCACTCCAGAACGAGAAGGTCGGCATAGGTTTCGTCGTAATGCTGATTATCGTAAGCGGCGCGTTTAACATTATCGGCTCATTGGTAATGACAGTCATGGATAAAAAGAGAGAGATAGGTATTTTACGGGCTCTGGGAGCGCGCCCATCTCTGATTACAAGAATATTTGTCATCGATGGACTAATAATAGGATGCATCGGGACAGCGATTGGGGTTTTTATCGGATTTATACTTACCCTGAATATCGAGGGAATATTCAATTTTTTCGAAGCAGTGGTCAACGGAATACGAAACGTCGTGTATTACCTCTACCTCATGCCGCTGGGCCATTCACCGCTCTCCCGTTTTGAGATACTGTCTGATTCCATATACTACCTCGAAGGTGTTCCTGTTGAAATTCATTTCAGGGATATTCTCGTTGTTTCAATACTATCTCTTGTTTTGAGTGTTCTTGCTGCCTACTATCCGGCTCGCAAAGCATCTTTGATGAAACCGGCGGAAACGATCCGGTATGAATAGTGGAGAAATGGGAATGTACGCCCTGCGAATAGCAGATGTAAAAAAGGTCTATAAATCGGGTGATACCGAATTGACTGTGCTGGATGGTCTTAATATGGCTATAAAAAAGGGAACGATTGCAGCAGTTGTCGGAAGGAGCGGCTCCGGAAAGACAACCCTGCTCAACCTGATCGGCGGCCTCGACAGGCCGACATCTGGCACTATTATCGTACGGGATACCCATTTCGAACAGGCGGCGGAAGATGAATTATCCGATATACGAAACAGGTATATCGGGTTTGTATTTCAATTTCATAACCTTCTTTCTGAATTCACGGTACTCGAAAATATCATGATGCCGAACCTCCTGCAGCAGTACAGGGTCGATTACGCGTATAGCAGGGCGGTTGAGCTGCTTTCACTTATGGAGATACTCCCCAAAAAAGATATGAAACCGAACCGCCTGTCCGGCGGAGAAAGCCAGCGAGTTGCAATTGCACGCGCTCTTATAAACGACCCTGAAATTATTCTTGCCGATGAACCGACAGGAGACCTGGATATCATCACAGCTGAAAAGATAAAAGGCCTTCTCTTCAACATTGTGAGAAAATTCAAACGCACACTGCTTATCGTCACTCACAACCCGTCTGTTGTTTCGGATACCGATGTTACGTACAGGCTGCATGCCGGCTCCTTAAATACCTTGCTTGGTAATTTCAATTAAAGTATATTTGATTCTGAGGTGCGGCACATGAAATGTGACCTGTGCGGGAAGAACGGTTCTTCATATCATTCATTCGTAATCCGAAACAACGAACTTGTAGAAGTACATATCTGCAGCGACTGCCGGCGGCGGAAAAGACAGCGGGACGAACTGGTAGACGTTGACGACAATGGGTACAAATTTCTTGAAGGACTTCTGCAGTCGGAAAAGAACGGAAAGCCCACAGAACCAAATCTCGCCTGTCCCGTGTGCAGAACAACGTACAGAGAGGTAAAGAGAACCGGTCTTGTGGGATGCGCGAGCTGTTATGAGCTGTTCGGCGGTGTCATTATGAAGGAAAAAAGAAAAAATGGCTTTTTCTTCAGGAAGAACCCCAGAGAAGAGTACAGTGACGTATACATCGGTGAACTGAGAAAGAAGCTGCATGACGCGGTAAAACTGGAAGAGTTCGAAAAGGCTGCTGAATTACGCGACAAAATCCGGCAGTTCGAGAAGGATGGATTTGCAGGTGACGATTGAAGAGCTTGTAAAAAACGAAGGTATATGGAACCGCAGGGAAAGCAGTATTACGGATATCGTATTAAAAAGCAGTGTAAAACTTTCAAGAAATGTTGAAGGGTTTCTCTTTCCCCATAAACTGAAAAGAAAGGACAGGGAAGCGGCAAATAATTTTATTCTCGAGAAGATTGCTGAAAACCGGTACTGTACCCAATATACGGTGTATAACCTGAAAAAATGTCCTGATATCGACCGGCGAATTCTTATTGAAAGAAATATCCTGTACGATGATATAGATAATGAAGCAGTAGTGGTTCTTTCACATGATGAGAGTTTCTATTTTATATTGAATGCGCATGATCATATTCAGTTCGTTGCCAATGTGCCGGGTTTTAATTTTGACTGGAATTATGAATTCACAAAAAAAGTAATAAACGAGATTGGAAAGGTTATTCGATTCGAATATTCTTCTCATTTCGGGTATTTGACGGCGTATGCAAACAAATCAGGATCCGGTATGGAGCTTTCAATTACCATGCATCCGGCCGGCATGATTTATTCCGGGAGAATGAATGAATTCATCAGCGAACTAAATAAGAAACGACTTGGACTTCGCGGAAGCTGGATGGACTGGTATTACGAGATATACAACAAGGATTCGATAGGAAAGACTGAGCAGGAAATACTTGAGCACATGCAATCCTGTTTTCAGGATGTAATCAATCGTGAGCGTGCGGTTCGGGAAGCGCTGTACAGCTCGGATAGAAGAGCGGTGGAAGACCGGGTATGGAGGAGTTACGGATTGTTGTTGTCGTGCAGATTATTATCGGTATATGAGGCACTCGACCTGCTTGCACAGCTGCGGTTTGGGCTGAGTCTTGGAATAATCGACTATCTTTCATTAAAAGATATAAACCTTTTACTGTTCTATATTCAGGATTGCCATCTTAAGAAGCGGTACGGAACAATAAAGGACAATAAAGATATTGAAGAAGTACGGGCAACTTTTATACGAGACTATTTAAAAGAGGTATTGTGATGTTTAAAGGATTGACGGAAAGGGCCCAAAGGGTCATCAATATACTGGCACAGGAAGAGGCGAAAAAGCTCAATCATGATAAACTTCTGCCTGAACATATACTGCTTGGACTCATCAAAGAGGGTGAAGGAGTAGCGATCAAGGCGCTTATCAATCTGGGAATCGATCTCAACACTCTTCGTGAGGACATTATTGCAAACACGAAAAAAACAGGCGGAATTCTGCTTCTCGGCGATGTACCTCCGTCTACCCGCGCGCAGCGCGTACTTGAACTGAGTGCTGATGAAGCCCGCAGTATGGGCCACAATTATATCGGTACTGAACACCTTCTGCTCGGTTTAATCAGAGAGGGTGACAGCGGCCTGATGAATGCCTTCGATAAACAGGGGATAAAAATCTCCACGGTTAGGGAAGAGATCAACAGGCTGCTTGGAACCGGGAGGACCGATGTTAAGAAAAAGGTCGATAAACGTACGCCGACACTTGATGAGTTCGGCCGTGATCTAACGAGCCTTGCCAAAGAAAAAAAGCTCGATCCTGTAATCGGCAGGCAAAAGGAGATTAAGCGGGTTATTCAGATACTGTGCCGAAGAACGAAGAACAATCCTGTTTTGATAGGAGAACCGGGTGTCGGGAAAACAGCTATTGTAGAGGGCCTTGCACAGAATATTGTACTCGGCAGAGTTCCCGAGACACTTGCCAGCAAACGGGTGCTGACCCTTGATCTGGCTTCTCTGGTTGCAGGAACCAAATACAGAGGAGAATTTGAAGAGCGGCTCAAGAAGGTAATGTTCGAAATTCGGCGTGCTGGAAACGTAGTCCTGTTTATCGATGAGCTGCACACAATAATAGGAGCCGGCGGGGCAGAAGGTGCCATCGATGCGGCGAATATGCTGAAACCTGCGCTTTCACGGGGAGAACTGCAGTGTATAGGCGCGACAACACTCGGGGAATATAAAAAATATGTCGAAAGAGATGCGGCGTTGGAGAGAAGATTTCAACCCATTATTGTCGATGAATCTACCATAGAGGAAACCATTGAAATACTCAGAGGAATCAAGCAGAAGTACGAAGAGCACCACAAGATTACCTATACTGACAAGGCGCTCGATACAGCGGCCAACCTCTCGTTTAGGTACGTTACCGATAGGTATCTTCCTGATAAGGCGATCGATCTCATAGATGAGGCGGGATCAAAAGTCCGGCTTGAAAATACCATGGTCCCCAGGGATTTCAAGGAGATGGAGGAGGAGATAGAAAAGCTGCGGCAGGAAAAGACCCACCTTGTTGAGGTGCAGGACTACGAGAAGGCAGCGAAGGTCAGGGATAAAATGAACCAGCTCAGGGAAAAGCTTGAGATCTTGAAGGATGAATGGAAAAAAGAGCTGAATATAGAGAAACCCGTTGTAGATGAAGAGGAGATCTATCAGATCACGAGTGATTTGACCGGAATTCCCCTGGTGAGTATCGTTGAAAGTGAATCCCAGAAACTGCTTCGAATGGAAGATGAGCTCCATCAGAAGGTTGTCGGGCAGGAGGAGGCAATTGAAGCGGTGAGCAGGGCGGTGAGAAGATCAAGAACAGGTCTTAAATCGCCAAAGCGGCCTTCGGGCTCATTTATTTTCCTCGGTCCGACAGGAGTCGGTAAGACCTACCTGGCCAAATGCCTGGCGGAGTTTTTATTCGGTTCGGAGGAGCACCTGATCAGAATAGATATGAGCGAATTCATGGAAAAGCATAACGTGTCGAGGCTTGTGGGTGCGCCTCCCGGATATGTGGGATATCAGGAGGGAGGAGAGCTGACGGAAAAGATACGGCGCAAGCCCTACAGTGTCATCCTCCTTGATGAAATCGAAAAAGCCCATCCCGATGTGTTTAATATGCTGCTGCAGGTTTTCGAAGAGGGTCAGCTGTCAGACCATCTCGGGCACCACGTCGATTTCAGGAATACGGTCATTATAATGACATCAAATGTGGGCAGCAAGGAGATAAACAAAGGTGGAAGCCTCGGTTTCACAACATCCGGGGCACAGGGTTTTATCGATATGAAAGACAAGGCCATGTCTGCGCTGAAGCGCGTGTTCAACCCCGAGTTTCTCAACAGAGTGGATGAGGTCGTGGTTTTTCATCCTCTTACGAAGAATCACATTGGTTCTATAATAGATTTAATGCTTGACGAAAGTACGAAGCAGTTAGAAGAAAAGGGAATGGTGTTCAATATCACGAAACCAGCGAAAGAATACCTGATTGAACGGGGATATGATGAGAAATATGGCGCTCGTCCTTTGAGAAGAACTATACAGCGGGAAATTGAAGATCCTCTGGCAAGTGAGATTCTCAAAGGAAAATTCAGGTCAGGCAGCACCATTGTTGCGGATTATAAAGATAAAAAGATTTTATTCAAGGATGGTGTAAGGAAGAAAAAAAAAGAACTTGAAAAAGTAGAAACGGCGTGATGTAATGAGTTGACAACCCGTCTTTTGCAAGACCCGTCTTATGCAAGAAATCTTCGAATTTCTATTGATTTTAATATTCCTCTTCTTTTCTTTTATTTTTTCCGGCTCAGAAGTTGCACTGCTGTCCATACCCGATCACGAAAAGCACAAGCTCGCCAAGCATGGCGACAGGAAAAGCAAACGCATCATGGTCTCTCTCCGGCATCCGCAGAGAACTCTGATTACGGTGCTTGTCGGTAACATGGTGGTAAATATAGGCGCCTCGATCGTTGGCCAGCAGCTCTCAGGAACCCTCTTCATAAGAAACCAGCTTTTTTATTCCGTTTTTATTATGACATTTCTGGTGCTGCTCTTCGGTGAAATCGTTCCAAAAAATATCGCTGCTTCCAGGCCCGTACTATTTTCCAGACTTTCTATCGGGGTTCTTGAAGTGACTTACAGGGTATTCTATCCCTTTATAATGCTTCTTGGAAAGCTTGCCGCAAGAAAGAGAGAGACGAAAAGCACATCTGTACTGTCAAAGGATGAACTGACGGCGGCCGTTGAATCAGGCTCTGTTATCGGGCTCGATGGATTGTCCGTACGCCTGCTAAAAAACCTCATTCGTATAATAGATACACCCATAACGGACCTTATGGTACCGAGGTTTGATATCGGCGGAGTGAACATCAACGATCACTGGGCCGAATTAGAGAAGAAATTCACCGAAAGTCCGTTTTCGACAGTCCTGTTTTATGATGAAACAATTGACAATATACTGGGATACATACCCAAGACAAACCTTCTTTTTGCGAAAAAGAAAGATTTGAAGGCACTCCTCATTGAGCCTCTGTTCATTCCTGAATCGAAGCACATCCTCTCCCTGCTCGGTGATTTCAAGGAAAGGAATAGATATATTGCCGTTGTTCTCAATGAATACGGCGGGACAACCGGCCTCGTTACCCTTAAGGAGATACTCGATACAATTTTTATCAAGGACATACTCATGAGAGGCTATTTACAGAAAAATGGTGCCGACAGGTGGATGGTGAAGGGTACAATGAAAATTCAGGATTTGAACGATGCTCTGCAGATTGAATTACCGACCGAGTATAGTACCGTCAGTGGATTCGTGATCGATCTTTTCGGTGGAGTACCGAAGGTTCGTTCGACTATCGAGATTGCGGATGGATACACCATCATAATTTTGAAGAGCGATGAGAAACAGATTGAATTAATGGAGATCAGACACAGTGTTTCCTGATGTTCTCTTTATATTCGGGCTGGTTACGGCCTGGGCTTTTTTTGCCGGTTCAGAAACCGCGTTTGTATCGGCTAACCGGTTCAAACTCTATTCTATGCGCAAAAAAGGAGTACCCGGCACCCGACCGGTGTATCACCTGCTTGAAAAACCGGAAAGACTTCTTTCGACAACCCTCGTAGGGACGAATATTGCTCTGGTTCTGGCGGCAAACCTTACCGCCCTTTTATACTTCAGCATGTTCGGCCGACCGAGGCCTGTTTTATCGATGCTGACTATTACAGTTCTTTCACTCGTATTTTGTGAAGTGCTTCCGAAAAATATTGCCCTAAATAATAACCTTCAGTGGTCACTTGCAAGTGGACCTCTCATGTATTTTTTCTATATAATCTTTTTCCCAGTAGGAAAAATATTTTCATTTCTGGCACGGATAGTGATGAGGATCATGGGGGTTCATACTGGAGAAAAACATGGGCTTTTCAGGCATAAGGATGATGTGCGTTTTTTCCTGAGCACTCATCTTGAATCTCGAATGACAAGGGATGAAAGTAAGTATTTCACAGATTCTCTTGAGTTCAGTGAGAAAACCCTTTCTGACATTATGACACCGCTCGTTGAAATAAACGCGCTTCCTTCTACCGCCACGGTGCACGATTGCATTGATTTTGTCGGGGGATACGGCAGGGCCTCGATACCGATTTTCAATACACGTATTGACGACATAATCGGTGTTGTCTATTCAGATGAGCTCCTTGGGAAAGACAAAAATACGTATGTATCGGACATTATGCATGAACCTGCATTTTTCCCGGAATCAAAAAACCTCGGTGAGTTGTACAGGGAATTGTATCAAAGAAAGATACCAACCGTATTTGCAGTCGACGAGTTCGGCGGAGTTACCGGACTTGCTACGATATACGATATAGGAGAGGAGGTCACCGGTAGAATCACGGGGATTGAAAAGCAGAATCTGATAATGGAGGTTCGTAAGGGGGAATATATCTGCAGCGGAGATGTCGAGATTGACGACATCGACCATCTTCTGTCTATTTCAATCGGTCATCAGAACTTCACGACGCTGAACGGGCTTCTGACCAAAAACCTGGGAAAAATCCCTGAAAGTGGTAACTTTATTATCGTACAAGGATATAAATTTATCGTTGAGCAGAGCAGCAAGAAGAGGGCGGAACTGGTTCGAATTCAGAAGGTGACCTAGTTTTTGGTGACCACAAAGATTTTTCGGTAGTATATTCAAGTAATCCCGTTCTCCGCGACGATTAGAGGGGTATGTCCGCTCACCGGCGTACCAAGGGCACTAGAAGTACCACGGGCATGTATACCACGGGAATATAGGCATTATCCGGACGTAAAACGACCGAATAACATCCAAACAAGATCTTAAATACAGGATAAATGTATGTCACTCAAGCGTGTTTTACCGATCGCTCTCACTCTGATACTATTCTGTGTCTTTCCGGTTTTCGCTGCAGATTATGAAGGAAAAAAAATAGTGGATGTACGCTATGAAGGGATATTGCAGAGTGATCTCCTGTCCGTTAAGAGCGTTGTAAAAACCAAAGCCCGTTCCCCCCTTTCAATGCATACTATTGATGAGGATATCAAGGCACTCTATAACCTGGAGCTGTTCAAGAATATTACGGTTGACGTTGTTGAGCAGCACGAAGGAGTCGTGGTGACCTTTCAGTTTGAAGAGCTTCCTACGGTGAACGAAATAACCATTCGCGGAAATAAAAAGGTTTCGGACAGGTCGATAAAAGATGCAATTTTACTGAAAAAAGACTCCGTGTTCAGAGAAATCGATGCTGAGAAAGATATTCAGAACATTATTGATCTCTATACCGACAAAGGCCGCCCGAATTCCAAGGTGACGTATGAGGTAAAGAACGTAAAAAAGAAAAAAAAGAAAACCGAGATCAATAAAGTTGACCTTGTTTTTACCGTCAATGAAGCAAGAAAGCTTGTTGTCAAGTCACTACAATTCAGCGGTGTTTCAGTGGTTAAAGAAGGCGGTTTGCGCAAGGTTATGGAAACCAAACAGCGTGGGTACTGGTTTTCACAGGGGTTTTTCAAGGACACGGATTTTGAGCTTGACAAGAACAAAATTCTTGGGTACTACGCTGACAGAGGATATATTGACTCCCGCATCGTGAAGGTGGATAAAGATACGATAAGAAATGAAAAGAAGAAGAGGGACGAGCTTTTCGTAACAATTTACATCAGCGAGGGAAAGCAGTATACGTTCGGCGGTGTGACCATCAGCGGAAACAAGATATTTACGGGCGATGAGCTCTATCCTCTTTTTACCCTGAAAGAGGGCGATGTATTCAATAAATCCGAATGGGAAGCGAGTGTTCAGGGTATCAGAAATCTACTTGCGGAAAACGGGTATATATACTTTGCAATGGATATCGATGAAAACAAGGATACGACAAACCACATCATTTCCTATGCGATACACCTGACGGAGAACAGCAAGGCGCATGTCGAGAATATATTTATTACCGGCAACAAAAAAACCAAGGACTTCGTTATCGAAAGGGAGCTTGAAATCAAGGATGGGGAAATTTTCAACGCGAAAAAGATACAGCGTTCGCGTGAAAAGCTGTACAATCTGCAGTACTTCTCGGCTGTTAATATCGATGTCAAACCGGGAACCGAGTTAGGTCTCGTTGACCTGATATTCGACATTGAGGAACAGCGAACCGGCCTGTTCAGCTTCGGGATGAGCTATTCGACCTCCGGATACGGTATTTCTCTGTTTGAAGAGGTTTCGGCCAAGAACTTTCTGGGGAGGGGTTTGAAGCTCTACGAAAAGGTGAATATAGGTTTTGTACAGCAGTCAGTCGAATTCGGACTCGATGAGCCATGGCTTTTGAATACACCGACCTCTGCGGGTATTTCCCTTTCATGGGCGAGGACAGAATACGGTACAAGAAGCGGCGACTTTGTGTATACCTGGGATCCCGCTAATCCCAACTATGATCACAACGGTGATGAACTGCCGGATGGCGTGGTAGAGATTGACAATGGAGACGGTACATATACGCTCGATTACACTGACGCAGTTTCAATGGACTATGTCAACAGTACGTATAAAGTTGCGCTTCGTCTCGGCAGGAGGTTTTACCGGTACTATGGTTTGAATTCAGAGCTTGGTTTTTCAGTATTCAGAAATTACTCCGATTCGGATCTTGTTCCTTTTGAAGAGGGGCTTCGCGACCAGTACAATGACGGATATCCCTGGAACTGGAAGAATTATCTGAGCCTCACCGGTTACAGAGATACAAGGGACCTTTCCTACTTTGCTACCCGGGGCACCTATATATCGCAGAACATCGCTTTTTACGGTGGGTTTTTGGGCGGGTACAGTGATTTTATTCGTCTGAGCACCGATATGAACGCAAATATAAAGACCATAGGCAAGCTCGTCCTGTCTTCGCGCCTGAACTTCGGATTTATCGTACCGTACTTTGGTCTACCGCTATCTGTGGATGATAGTGATTACTTGAGAGTCGATACATGGAATGAAGGCAGGGGATGGCAGCATCCCAGTCAGTTTGGAAGCCTCTATTCACTGAGGGGCAGGGCGGAGCTCAACTTCAGTCTCGAATACAGATATCCGATTGAGGAGAGAATTGTCTGGGCGCTCACCTTCTTCGATATAAGCGATCTTTACGACACTCCCGGAGATTTTACCATTAATTTCAAAGACTTCTACTACAGTTTCGGATTGGGTCTCAGTGTTGTAATTCCGGGCTTTCCGATTCGCCTGTATCTGGCGAGACGGTTTAAATACGATAAAACACTTGGAAAACTGCAGTTTGCGAATAGCCAATCTTTCTTCAGAGACTGGGATTTTGTGCTTGCGATAGCGGGATTTTTCTAAGTAAAATAGTTCAGCACACAAAAAGGAGCGGACAATGAACAAGAAGTTTCTGCTTGTTATGTCGCTGGTTCTTTTTTTGCTTCTCCCTCTTGTTTCCCTATGGCCGATAACGCTGGTACGAGTCGGGTATGTTGATATAGATTCTATCATCAGCACCTATACACAAAAGTACCTCGACACCGAGATTACGGTGCGGGAGGAGTATATCAATCTCCTCAACAGCACCTACAGTGAGAAGTATTTTGAAATGGCTGATGTTGAACGAGAGGAGATGCGGACAAAGATCAGGGATCAAAACGAGGTGCTCCATGTACTTCGATACAATCGGAATGTCCTGCAGTCTTCCGGAAATATTGAGGATAAGAATTTATTACAAATAATCGAAAGTAATATCATGGAAGCCATAAAGAAGACGAGTGAACTGGAAGGGTTCAGTCTTATAATAGACAAAACCGGAAATTTTATTTACGGTAGCGATGATATTAATCTCACGGATAAAGTATTATTCAGATTGGACGAAAAGCTTCTCGACCTGCAAAACAACGAACCACTTGCACCGATTACGCTGGAACTAAAAGATGAATCTACAGCGGAGTAACAAAATCTTTAAAGAAATGCACTGAATAAACAATTTTTTAAGAGGGGAGGTGTGTCGGTTTATGGGAAAAAGCAAAATGGACATAGAGGAAATAAAAAAATTCCTTCCGCACAGGTATCCGTTTCTTTTTTTAGACAGGGTAGTCGACATGAGAGAAAATGGACTCACTGCTATCAAGAATGTAACCGGAAACGAAAACTTCTTTCAGGGACATTTTCCCGGATATCCCGTTATGCCGGGCGTGCTGCAGATTGAAGCTCTTGCCCAGGCTTCGGCCCTCTTTGTTATTTATAAGTTTAAGTTGAAAAATAAACCTGTTTATTTTATGGCTTTAAACAATGTGAAGTTCAGAAGTCAGGTCGTTCCCGGTGATACCCTGCGTCTGGAAATCGAGCTTCAGAGGTTCGGCGGTAGAGTGGCACGTGTCAGAGGAAAAGCCTATGTTGAAGATCAAATTGCTCTTGAAGCTGAAATGGTGGCCATGATTGAAACCGGGTGAAAATCCGGCCTCCTTAAATAGCCGGCATGCACGAAATAGCCGGCTCGTACGGAAAAAAAATCAAATAAACCGGTCAATGCGAAGCTGAAAGGAGTGATAAAAGATGTCTATACACCCGACTGCGCTCATTGATAAAACGGCGGACATCGGCAAAGGTAATGAAATAGGCCCCTATGTTGTTATTGAAGGAAAGGTTAGGATAGGAAACAATAATAGAATAGGCCCGGGAACAATTATTACCGGAAATACGGCTATAGGAAATGGCAATATAATTCACGGGCACGTGTATATCGGAAACGAACCGCAGGACCTCTCATACAATGGAGATGAAACGAATGTTGTCATAGGCGATCGCAACACCTTTCGTGAATATTCAAATGTTCACAGAGGCACGAAAAAGGACAGCGCAACAGTTATTGGAGATGACAATTATTTCATGGTATCGGCCCACATTGCGCACAACTGCCGTGTTGGAAGCCATGTTATTATGGTGAACAATGCAACACTCGGCGGGTACTGTGAGGTTCAAGATTTCGCCTTTATCAGCGGATATGTGCTTGTGCATCAATTTGTTCGTATCGGTGGCTACTGCATAATCAGTATCGGAACTGTGGTTACACAGGATATTCCTCCGTACATGATGATTTCAGGCAGCCCTGCGAGTGTGAGTGGGCTCAATGTTATCGGGTTGAGACGAAACGGTTTCAGTGTAGAGAGAAGGGCGGCTATTAAGAGGGCGTTCAAACTAATATACCGAAGCGGATACAACCTTTCGCATTCCGTTGATGAAATAAAAAGACTTATAACAGCAAAAGAAGTATCCACCGAAGCTGCTGTGGATTTACACCGGCTGATTGATTTTATTGAAGGCTCCACGAGGGGAATATTGCTTCGTCCCATACAAAAAAGGCATGGAGGGGAGTAAGTTGTATCTTGTTGGGATCGACGTTGGAAATCGTAGAATCGGTATCGCTATAAGCGATGCGGAGAAAAAAATAGCCTTTCCAGCTGAAGTTATTGAACGTGAAAAAAACAGTTACGGATTCAAGAAGCTGAAGAAAATAATTGGAGACAAACCTGTCGATGCGTTCATTGTCGGTATTCCATACAGGGAAAATGGAACAATTGGCCAGCAGGGAGAAAAGGTACTGGCGTATATCGAGAGCCTGAAAAATTATTTTCAAACTAAAGTAATTTCCTGGGATGAACGGTATACAACGGTTATCGCAGAAGAAGTGCTGCTATCTGATCATATGCGACGTGAAGAGCGCAAACGGGTGGTCGACAAACTCGCTGCGCAGCAGATCCTGCAATCCTACCTCGATCATATCAACTCTACATAATGCTATATTATATATAGTTGTTAATCTATTTCATACAATATTTTTTTTCGATGTAGTATTATTTTTTATACTATCACAACCCTAGTTTACATACCACACCGCGTTAACATGTTTCTACCGTTGTAAAAGTTAATTGGTTTTCCTTACTAAACTCTAAAAAAGATAAGAAGGGGTGAGTAATTATAATGTGGATAGTAAATTACCATGATAAAAAAGCTCTAAATAGAAGTAGACATAATATATCTTATAGGAAATATTCATATGCTGTTTATTTCAGCCAAAGTTATGATGGGCATATACTTTTAAGAGTAATACATCCATGAACTTCTATGTTTTTGTTTCTATCTCTTTATCAGATGTTTTTGATTTCTCTGGTCCAGCATCTTTCTGGGCTGTATCAGGTTTTTTTTCTTCTTTTTTCCCTGGTAAATTGATCGAAGAGTTTTTGTAATCTGTGGTATAAAAACCGCTACCCTTGAAAATAACACCGATCCCGCTACTTATCATACGCTGCAGCTCACCTCCGCAGACCGGACACTCTCGTACAGGGTCATCACTCATCTTCTGAAAGAATTCAAAAATCTCACCGCAGTTGCTGCATTTATACTCATATGTCGGCACTGTATAACCCTCTTTATCCGATAGATTGTACTGTATAATTAATAAAAATAATAATATTCAAAAATAATGTCAATTATACATTTAAACACGGGCTCCCAGATAATCGACGACTTCGAAAATTTGCACCGGTTTCTTTTTACCCTTGACACGTATATTGTCAAGCTCTCTGCATAAAAACGTATCTTTTATTACCTGATAGGTGAATTCGCTGACTATAATATTGGTGCCGTAAATTTTATTGGTTCCTTCCAGGCGAGCACCAAGATTGACATTGTCACCCATGAGCGTGTAGTCCATTCTATTGCTTGAGCCCATATTTCCAACAGTCATGATACCGGTATTGAGCCCTATGCCGATGTTGAGCCTCTTTTCTTCCGGCCATAACTCATTCAAGTTATACAGCTTTACCATCATGTCTAAAGCTGCCCTTGTTGCAAGTTCGGCATGGTTTTCCTGCTCAATTGGAGCATTCCAGAATGCCATAATCTCATCGCCTACATATTTATCAAGGGTACCTTCATAATTGAAAATAATGTCCGTCATTGCCGAGAGATACTCATTCAAATGAGAAACGAGCTCTTGAGGAGACAATTTTTCAGATAGCGTGGTAAAGCCCCGGATATCTGAAAAAAGCACGGTAATTTCTTTATCCTCTCCCCCTAATTCGAGTTTTTCAGGATGTTTCAAAAGCTCATCCACGACACTTTTACTGACGTAGTTTGAAAACATACCCTGAATAGCCTTCTTTTCCTTTTCCTCGGTTAATATTCGGTACACAATCATAGAAAACAGTGTGAGTATCGCTGTGATGAGCGGAGCGCTGAGATTCAGTACATACCGGTATCTGTCAAAAACAAAGATTACAGTAAAGAAGTACGCGACCGCAAGTACGATAATTGATATATAGCTGTACAGGATTGATTTTCTGCCGACTATATAGCTTATGAGTAGACCGAATACAATAATGAGAAGGATATTGATATAATCTTTTGAAAAGGAGATAAAATCTCTATTGATAAGCTGGGTTACGGCATTTGCAATCATCTCAATACCAAACATCTGGCCCTGCGGCGTTCTATGTATATCCTGCAGCCCCTCGGCATATACCCCGACCAGCAGTATCTTGTTCTTGAAGTACCGTGCGCTTACCCTCCCCTTCACGACGTCTGAGAATGATTTCATCTGAAAGACGCCGGGTCTTCCGTAATAGTTGATAACAATAGTTCCCTGTTCATCGATAGGAATGACGACGTCTTCCACATGCTCGGGGGTCGTCCCTGTGGCGCGAATAGTCGCATCTTTCAGGATTATATTTTTTCCCATATTGATTTCAATATCTTCCAGGCCTACGTTATAGTAGAGCATAGCCATCAAGAGAATGGTTGACGGATAGTATTTATTGCCGATTTTCACCACAAGGGAAAACCGCCTGACAGTTTTGTCCGCATCTCTCTCTGCAAGCCTCGTATTGAGGCCGTACAGAGATGTTGCAGCCCCGATTTGGACACCGCTTTCGATAATCTCTGCAATGGGGGGCGTGATTACATTAACCACTTGTTTGTATTTGTCATTCGCTTCAATGCCGAGATAATTGAGCATTGCGATTCTTTTTTTTATGTCATCGCTTACATTCGGCACCTGCGTGCTTGTATCTGCAAACAGATCGATAACCGTGTTGTCCCGGTATCGGTGAAGGGCATCAGCGACAATTCTGTCCTCATCCTTGTTTCTGGAGTTCTCGGTGAAAAGAACGTCGATAAGAACCCCGATCGGTCTGCTGGGTTGATCCTTATTTGCATTGTTCAAAAAATCTGCATATACTTCTCTATTCCACGGGTATCTCCCGAGCTCCGAGAGGCTTTTTTCATCAAATCCGAATATTACTACATCATTTCTCAACCCCTTTGCCCTGTTGATTCTGTACACGCCTTCACTAATCTTTTCTGGCCGGTGGAATGCATCGGTCATAAAGAAGTTAAGATTCATCGATTTTGCTTCGATTGCATCGATAATAATGGTGTTCTTGAGGAAAAAGATCATGAGAAGTATTATTGCAACGCCTATAAGCAAGCTGATGTTTTTCGGTGTAAAAATTTTGCTCTTTTCTCTGGCTTTTGCCATCTTTTCCTCCCCGCACTCCTGGCATCATTGCGTGAGTGCCCGGCTGATCGGATGTAGTAATGCCGAATATGCCTGGAATCTACTCGCTTCAGCCGGTGCTTTTAAGAAATAGAATTTTCTTTTTTGCCAGATCAGACCAGCTGCTCCAGCTGTAGTCTGAAACGATCTTTGAATACTCTTTTTCGGCCGATTCTCTATCGTCGAGTTGTTCGTAGATCTCGGCGAGGCTGTATTGCACAGATGGGATAATAAACGCTTTTTCGTACCTGTCGATTATATTCCTGTAAGCCTCTTCCGCTTTTTTAAATTCGCTCATCTGTTCATACGATCGTGCCACCCCCAGAAGACAGAGCATTGCGCTGTACGACCCTGTCTTTATCTCAGAGCCCTTCTGAAAACGTTCGAGTGCCGTGGTATACTCTTGAGCCCTGTAGTAAATATTTCCCATAAAATATGCACTTTTTGAAGCGGCGATTGAATTTGGATATTCATCAATGACGACCTGAAACTTTTGGTTTAAATCGAGAAGCTTTTTTGTCACCGTATCGACATCAGCGCTCTTATCATCGACTATGCTTCTATATACCAGATATACTTTGCCAAAACTGGTTTCGGCTATATCCTCTTTCTTTGTCATCAGGTAGTGGATGTAAAAGTATGAGCCGAGCAGCACTACAACAGCTGCCACAAAAATCAAAATGGTTTTACTATTCGAAGCAACAAATTTTTCAACTTTACGTGTAATGACGGTAAAAACATCATCATGCTTTTTGGCCATGCATGTCTCCTGTTATGGACATTTTTCGATTGTTCATCCGGACGCTTTTAGTCCGGATGATGCCGCTTACCGGTGGCAATACGTTCACCAGCCTATAGTTTGTTAATATTCAATTCATTAATCAGTCTGGACAGATAGGTGCGCTGGATCTGTAAAATCGTGGACGCCTTTGTCTGTTTCCAGCCTGATTTTTCAAGCACTTTTGTGATATAGTTTTTCTTGAAATCATTCACCGCTTCTTTAAGGGGAAGCGTGGGTTGAAGGTCAACAGAAGCAGCTGAGATGTTTTCGATATATAAATCTCTTGATGTTATCGTGTCATTCCTACAGAGCACCACTGAGCGTTCGATTACGTTCGCCAGTTCACGGACGTTACCGGGCCAGTAGTATCCTTTCAGGGTCATGAGCACATCATATGAGAAACCCCGAATATTTTTTTTCAATTCTCGGTTGAATTTTTCAAGGAAGTATTTAGAAAGCGGCTCAATGTCTTCCTTCCGTTCTCTAAGTGGGGGGATATAAATAGGAAATACGTTCAGTCTGAAAAACAGGTCTTCCCGGAATCTGTTGTTCTTGACCTCTTCATACAGATTTTTATTTGTTGCTGCAATAAGGCGGAGGTCCGCCTTTTTCGATGTGGTACCACCCACACGCTGAATTATATGATCCTGCAACACCCGGAGAAGCTTCGACTGCACCGCATATGACAGCTCCGCCACCTCGTCAAGAAAAATAGTTCCACCGTTTGCAAGCTCGAACTTGCCCATTTTATCGCTGATTGCGTCAGTAAAGGCTCCCTTTACATGTCCGAAGAGTTCTGTTTCTATGAGGTTGTCCGGAATAGCGGCGCAGTTGACTTTAATGAGAGGGTTTTTCCTTCGCAGGCTCTTATAATGAATATACTCTGCAAACAGCTCCTTTCCGGTGCCGCTTTCACCAAGCAGGAGCGCTGTTGTGTTCGTTTCCGCAACCTGAACGGCCATTTCAAGTTTTTCCCTGATAAGGTTCGATTCTCCGATGAACATCGGTATGCCCTTTCCGTTTACCAGCTCCTTTCTCAAAGTAACATTCTCAAACTTGATATCCTGATATAAGCGCGCGTTTTCTATGGCGACTCCTGCCAAATTTGAAAATGTTTCAAGCAGGTTCTGGTCTTCCTTTGTAAAGCTATTTGCGCCGATCTTGTTGATGACTTCAAGCACGCCGATTGTCTTATCCTTAAGTTTGAGCGGGACACAGAGTATTGATTTCGTGCGGTAGTTTATTTTTTTACTGATATCTTTAAACCACCGCTTGTCTTGCTGGACATCGGATACGAGCAGTGGTTTCGAGTGTTGTGCCACCCACCCTGCGATTCCCTCGCCAATTTTTAATGTAAACTTTTTGACCTCTTCACCTTTATCGCCGAGTGCGACGTTGAAATAGAGTTCATTTGTGGTTTCATCGATCAGGAGAAGCGAGCTGGCCTCAGCTTTAACCACCCGGTTCGCTGAATCCATGATTCTTTTCAGGACTTCGTTTATATCGAAGGTGGAATTGATGAGAGTACTGATTTTAATAATTTCTTCAAACTCTCTGTTCTGCAACGGAATATCCATCTATTCCCCTATTTTAGAAAGATCGATAAGATCCCCTATTGTGACGGAACCGGTATTAGTGTTTTCATCCTCCAGGTATTTTGTTAGTTCCCTTTTTTCCAGGTGGTTTAAATATTCACGTATACTCAGTGTGACTTTTCTCTTGTTTTCGTCGATGTCTATAACAGCCGCTTTTATATCATCACCGGTTTTGAACAGGCTGGCCGGGTCATCCACCCGTTCATTTGAAAGCTGTGATATATGGATCAGTCCTTCGATATCTTCATCAACTTTAACGAATACCCCGAAATCCACAATACTTGTTACCGTTCCGTTGACAATACTTCCTTTAGGATGTTTTGCCTTGAGAGTCGTCCAGGGATTATCCTGAAGCTGTTTTACTCCGAGCTTGATTTTATTATTTTCCTTGTCGATCGAGAGCACCATGGCCTCTACGATCTGATTTTTTTTATACAGATCGGATGGGTTCTTTACCTGTTTTGCCCATGACATATCTTCAACATGAAGAAGCCCATCTATACCCTCCTCGAGCTCGATAAATACACCGAACTTGGTTATCCGCGCAACCGTACCTTTGACTTTGGAATTGACCGGATATCGCACATCTACGTCATCCCATGGATTTGGAAGGACTTGCCGGAGGCCGAGGGATACAGTTTTTTTCTGCAGATCGTAATCAAGTAGCATGACCTCAACCTGCTCGCCGTTTTTCAACACCTCCTTCGGATGTTTTATTCTTTTTGTCCATGAGAGTTCAGAGATATGCAGCAGACCTTCTATTCCCTCTTCGAGCTCGATAAAGGCACCAAAGGGAGTAATATTCATGACCCTTCCCCTGAACACCTTTGCCTTTTCATACCGCTCTGAGAATGTAAGCCAGGGATCAGGCACGAGCTGCTTCAGACCAAGAGAGATTTTACGACTCGTAGAATCCAACGAAAGTATTTTACAGGTAATCGAATCACCGATATTCAACCGTTTCTTGGGATCATTCACTCTTCCCCAGCTTAAATCTGTTGTATGCAAGAGACCGTCGATTCCACCAAGGTCGATGAACGCACCGTAACTGACAATATCCTTGACCACTCCCTCTACTTCATCCCCAATACGCTTCTTGTTGAAGAACTCCAGTATCTTTTTTTCCTGTATTTCCTCGAGGTATCTTCTGTGAGAAAGCACTACGTTGTTCTTTCTTTCAAACTTGTCGATTTTAAACAGAACACTTTTACCGATATACTCTTCCGGATTTTCAACCCTTCGGATGTCGAGTTGTGAAGTCGGCATAAAGGCCTCGATTCTGCCCTTTATCAGTACCTTAAAACCGCCTTTCATTCTTTCAGAAATCGTACCCTCGACAGGGAGACCTTCTTCGTACGCTTCCTTTATTTCATTCCACTTGATAATTTCATCGGCCCTCTGCTTGGAAAGAACGAGCCTCCCCTCCCTGTTCTCCATGCGTACGATCATGACTTCGATTTTTTCACCACGGGAAGGTTCTTCCTCGAACTCGGTCTTTAAAATTTCACCCTCTGATTTGTATCCAATATCCACAAAAACGGATTCTGGTGTCACTTCAGCAACAACTCCCTCAATAATCATTCCCTCTTCAAAAGTAGATAGGTCTTTTATGAATTCTTCATGAAATGTTTCTTCGGCAGCACTTTCGCTATCTCTGTTTGCTGGTTTCGATACATTATTCGTCGGCTGGGGGTTTGCTCCAACATCGGTTTTTTCATCAGAGTTGTGACTGGAATTAAAATCGGTGATGGGTCCACCAGAGTTTTCATTTGTGTCTGAACCCGTGTAATCAATTCTGAGTTCACTATGATTCTCCATGATTTGCAGCTCCTCTTCTGATTTCATATATTCGGTGTACTATTACGTCACATACTTCTTCGATTGACATGTCTGTTGAGTCAATATAATATGCGTCGGCGGCTTTTTTAAGAGGGGACACAGTCCTCGAGCTATCATACACATCCCTCTGCCTTATTTTTTCAGCTATTGTAGTAATGTCATTTGTGGAAGAACTACTGTTTTTATCATAAAACCTTCTTCGTGCACGTTCCTCAATCGATGCATCGAGGTAGAATTTATATCTTGTGTCCGGAAATACAGCGGTGCCGATATCCCTTCCCTCAACAACCACATCTTTATTTTCACTTATGTTTCTTTGAAGTTCAACCATTTTTTTTCGTACAAAATCAAGGCTGGAGATATAGCTCACATTATCAGTCACTTCATCGCTTCTTATTTTCTTTGTGACATCGACTCCATTGACAAAAACCCGATTCCCCTTCATGGAAATAGAGAAGCTGTTCAGGCTGTCTTTTATTTTTACGATGTTTTTAAGAGGTATCCGTTGTTCCAGAACATACAGAGTAAATGCCCGGTACATCGCTCCCGTGTCAAGGTATACATGGCCGAGCATTTCTGCGACCCGTTTTGCAACTGTACTCTTTCCTGCACCTGCCGGTCCATCGATTGCTATAACCACAGCGTGATGTTTTTCTCCTCTGGAGTACCCTGTCAGCTTGCACTTTCTCTAAAAAGAAGGGCTTTGTCCCGCTCGCTCAGCACTCTGCATTTTCCGGGAGGCAATAACCCGAGCCCGAGCGAACCGATTGCCACCCGTTTCAGGGAAATTACCTTGATGTGGAAGTGTGAACACAATTTTCTGATCTCTCTGTTCCTGCCCTCAGAGAGAATGATCTCATATTTTTTTGGTGAAAGTATCACATAATTTTGGATACGTAACTGCTCTCCATTAATATATACTCCCTTTTTCCAGCCATCAATTAAATTATTTTGTATCGGTTTGTTCGTCTCAACTACATATTGTTTCAAAATGTTCGTTGAAGGGTGAATCACCTTCTGGGCGAAATCACCGTCATTTGTCAGGATAAGCAGCCCTTCAGAAAGAAAGTCAAGTCGGCCTGCCGAAAACAGCCCCGAACTTTTGTACCTATTTGGAACGAGGTCATAAATAAGCGGTTTCCCTGAGGGGTCGGCCTTGGAACAGAGATAACCGGGCGGTTTATTGAGCATGAGATACACTGCACCACCGGTCTTCCGGACAGGTTTCCCGTCGATTTCTACTGTTGATTTTTCATCTACTTTGACACCGAGCCTATCCACAAACCTACCGTTGACACGAACCCTGCCATCCTGTATCAGTTGTTCGGCCTTTCTCCTCGATGTATACCCGCGCATCGCAATAAGTTTCTGTAAGCGTACATATGTCACTGGTACCACTCCCCTTCTAAGTAACTTCAAGCAAGTTATATTTTGATACTCAGCCGCGAAGTGGCTTTCGCCACTTCTAAGTAAAAGCAGCGGCTTGGCGATTCGTTTACGGGGTTTCATATTCTCCCGGAGCAGGGAGGTCTTTCAGACTTAATAGGCCGAAATATTGTAAAAATTTTGCAGTCGTTCCGTACAGCACAGGCCTGCCGGGGACATTTTTTCGTCCGGTAACGCGTATAAGTTGATACTCAAGCAGAGTCCTTATTACATGACCAACCGCAACTCCTCTTATGCGTTCTATCTCTACTCTGGTTACGGGTTGTTTGTACGCAATGATTGCAAGTGTTTCCAGGGCCTGAGTCGACAGGCGCAGTTTCTTTCTCGTGTCGTAGTGTTCGGCAAGTTCGTCATACAGGGCGGGCTGGATGGTCAGGTAATATTCACCAGATTCATTTTTCGCAATGTACAGAGAGGATTGTGAATCCTTCAGCCTTTTTCCCAGCTCATCAATAGCATGTTCTACCGCTTCTCTGTTGGTACCGGTAATCTGTGCAATGTATTTTACATTTACCGGTCTATTTTCCAGAAAGAGGAGTGCTTCGATCAACTGTACTGTTTTTGTATGGGGTATGGAGGTGTCTGCCATCAGTTCTCTTCACGGCGCATCAATTTAATGCTTCCGAACAACTTATGCTGGAGAATATAGATTTTTTTCATTTTTACGAGCTCCAAAAGAGCGAGAAATGAGATAATCAGTTCATATTTTGAGTAATGAGATGAAAACAGAGAGCTGAACAGTACACTCTGATTTTCGATCAACAGATTTACAATTTCATCTATCTTGTCTTCGATGGAAATCTCTTCGAGCTCTAACGATTTGAACACCTGTTTGTCCACCTCTTTTGCTATACGGGAAAAGGCAAGTATCAAATCGACAACCGATATCTCCTCCCAGTTTTCTCCATCCTTGAAATCAATAATCAGCTGGGGGTCTCTCCTGATGAGTATTTTACCGGTTTCAAGATTCTGCTTTAAAGCATGCGAAATATTCTTATACTTCTGATATTCTATGAGATTTTCAATGAATTCTCTTCTCTCATCGCCCTCCCCCTCTTCAATATCAATTTCCTGGGGAAGAAGTATTCTCGACTTGAGATAGAGGAGCTGGGCGGCGGTAAAAATAAATTCCGATGCAATATCCGGGTCGCATTGACCGCCTATACTTCTGATGAACTGCCCTGTAATTTCTGATATGGAAAGCTCCTGTATACGTATTTTTGAATTCTTGACGAGGTACAGTAGCAGATCAAAAGGACCTTCGAAAATATCGAGCTTTACAGTATAGGCATTCATGGAAATGAGCTGTTCCTCTGCACGTGTATTACCCTTTCGGCAAAGGTAACTCCTCTCTTGATTTATAACAGACTATGCGGTTGCCCGCAGTACGCTTCAAACCTGCATTGTTCTGTCCATCCTGTTCTGATACGAGTTCTGAAATACGTTTTTTAAGGATTATCTTTTCACCCTGTATATGCAGACAATCTGTAAGCTCTGAAAGGGGGATCAGCATGAATTCCCTGTTCATCAACTCCCTGTGGGGTATAATCAGAGACGGTGATTCAACGGTTATGCCCGGTATATACAGAATATCGATATCGATGATACGGGGACCCCAGTGAAACGTCGGCTTTCTCCCGGTTGTTTTCTCGATTGACTGCATGTTATCGAGCAAAGCACGCGGAGAGAGGCAATGGGTATCAATCTTTACGACCATGTTAAGAAAATCGGGCTGATCCCTGTATCCGACAGGAGAAGTTTCAAAGATCGAAGACACCGCAAGGATGTTGCAGCATTTTCTAATGAGAGTTAGAGCCTTTATAAGGTTTTGTTCCCTGTCTCCAAGGTTTGAACCCAATCCAAGATACGCTGTGCTCATTGTTCTCCGGTAGATACGGCATCCGTACCGCGTGAAGAAATCGAATCAGGCAGGCAGGGTACACTACTGCTCGAGCCCGAGGACATCTGCCATACTGAAGAGGCCGTTTTTTTTCTGAACGATGAATCGAGCGGCACGCGCAGCGCCTGTTGCGTATGTTCTTCTGCTGCTGTTTCGGTGTATCAGTTCGATCCTCTCCCCGGGTCCGGCAAAGAACACGGTATGATCTCCGACTATATCGGCAGCACGGAGTGCCATAATTCCGATTTCACCTTTATCCCGGCAGCCGACCTGGCCCTGACGACCGTAAACAGCGACGTCATCAAGCTGTACCCCCCTCGCTTCGGCAATGACCCTGCCGAACTGCAAAGCGGTTCCGGACGGTGCATCCTTTTTCAAGTTGTGATGTATTTCAACTATTTCAGCGTCGTACCCATTTCCGAGTATTTCAGCTGCCCTTTTTACCAGATAAAAGAGGGTGTTTATTCCAAGACTCATATTCGGTGATAGGAGTATCGGCATTTTTTCGGCAGATTTACGAATGCTGTCGTGCTGGCGGGCTGTAAACCCGGTTGTACCGATGACAAATGCCGTTTTGCCGTCTTTTGCGCTGTCGATTTTATTAAGTGCTGCTTCAGGACGTGTAAAATCCACCACAACATCGGTTTTTTCGACGGTGCTGCTGAAATCCGCTGTTATGGAAACACCGATATTTCCGATTCCTGCTACCGTTCCTGCGTCCTGACCAATTGCGGGAGAATTTTCAGCCTCAATTGCACCGATAATACGCATGTCATCACTTTCATTAAAAACAGTGACATTCGTCCTGCCCATCCTTCCCGCTGCACCGCAGATTGTCACATTGATCATACTGCAACTCCGCTCAGGGATGTTTTTTTATCGCTAAAGCCCACTTACTGCTTTGAAGCGCAAGAGAAAAAACGGTTAGGTGGAA
This sequence comes from uncultured Spirochaetota bacterium, assembly GCA_964525675.1. Classification (GTDB taxonomy): domain Bacteria; phylum Spirochaetota; class B62-G9; order B62-G9; family DRHN01; genus CAYSRJ01. The sequence goes on along the minus strand of CAZGJW010000029.1, from coordinate 1,858 downwards.
CCCTTTTTATTAGCGAAGCACGCCGCCGGGTGGCTGAATATCAAAAAGTAACTTTACATAAAGTTACTTAAAAGCCTTGATTTTTATTTCTTTTGCTCCACTGTCGCAGAGTTAAACCTAACTAACTTGTTCCAGTCAATTTCTCCATTTTCTTTACAGAAAATATTTGAGAAGTCTTTGGTAAATTTATTAATCATTTGTGAATACGATTTTATAAAGTCATCATTCTTTTCTTTTGCTTTATATCCAAGTGGTTCTATGATTTCTGTAAACAGGTCGCTGTTGTCTGATATAAACTCCCAAAAGCTTTGACCGCAATATTTGAAATAGTCTCCCTTATCTGGTTTATTATCTCTGCCGTAACAGCAACCGTTTACAGCAAGGATGATTAAATGCGAGTTACTGGTTCTCAACGTCTTTTTAGCAATCTTGAAGTCTGCTACCATTTTTGCTATTTGTGAACTATTTCCCCAATTTGGTCCTGATTTGATTGTTACGATATTTCTTTTTCCATTTCTGTCAAATTCAAGATCAATGCCTGTAATGCCCGATTTACGTCCATCGTAAACCTTATTGTTCATGAAAATAGCGAGTCCTTCCAGCCAATCACCAAAAATGGTTTCTTCGTTCGATGAGATATGTGCATCCACCAATCCTTTTACAATCTGTTCAGCAGTTAACACATATTTTGCTTTGAACAGATACGGATTCTTTCGTTTTAGAACCTGCGATAACTTTAATTTGTTAAGGCTTTGAATACGCTTTTGGTGAAATATCCCGATATTTTGTTCAACGTACTGATGTACGTCTTCTATTATATTTAGCTTTTTCATGATCTGCCTTTGGTTCAAATAAAAATAATTCAACAGATTTTAACTGCTCTTTCACCATTTCGCAGTACTCTGGAACTATTTCGATTCCTATTGAATTTCGTTTCATTTTGTTTGCAACGATACATGTTGTTCCTGAACCCATAAATGGGTCAAGGACCGTGTCATACTCTTTTGTAAAAAGTGTGATGAACCATTCAGGCAATTCTTCTGGAAAGGCTGCACTGTGGTTTTTATTGTTGCATTCAGTTGCTAAATGCAAAACATTTGTCGGATAGGCTTTATCTCTGCCAAGCCAGTTTGAGATATTTTTACCAAATCCACTTCCGACTTTTGAGTTGTCACGGGTTTTATCAGTTTCAGACAGGTTTTTTAGTCTTGAATTTGCCCAGTCGCCCATTGGAACCATTACTTCTTCCTGGTACATATTGAATTTTCGGTTTTTATTGAATTGAAGTAGCCTTTCCCAAGCATCACGAAAACGGTTTGGCCATTTACCCGGATAGCAATTTTTTTTATGCCAAATAAATTCTTCTGTCCATAACCATCCCTGTTTTCGCATTTCTAAAATAAGCTCAATTACATAGGTACTACGTTCCCCTCCGATTACTTTTTCCTTGATGTTTAAAATAAAAGTCCCTGTTGGCTTAAGAACACGTAATAGTTGTTCTGAAATAGGCAAAAACCACTCCACATACTTGTCATGGGGAATACCACCGTATGTGTTTTTTCGCTGGTCTGCGTAAGGTGGTGATGTTACAACTAGGTCAATAGAATTGTCTGGGACGTGTTTTAACTGGCCCTTGCAGTCCCCGAGATAAATATTTGTAGTTATCTCCATTTCTATATTCACCGCTCCAGAATATTCTCCACAAACTTATACTGACTGAATTATATTTTCAATCATTTTCAATGTATTGCCCAATACTGCCGGGGAGTTGTTTTTTCAAAATCTATGGTTTTTCCGGCTTTATATCTTCTTTTTCTCCACTGAAATACTGCTCTCTGATCTTCTGTTCGATGTTTTC